>JAZSKT010000152.1:0-8966 GCA_045534995.1 Candidatus Fimenecus sp. | reverse complement strand
TAACAGCTCGTGGGTCAGAAAGAGTATAAACAGCATGACCCATACCGTAAACAAGACCTGAATGGTCATTTGCCTCTTTGTTCATAATTTTTGTGATGTAATCGGCAACCTGACCTTCGTTTGTAATATCGCTGATGTTCGCTTTCATATCATCAAGCACCTTATAAACCTTGATATTTGCACCACCGTGACGAGGTCCTTTAAGCGAACCTATAGCGGAAGCAATAGCAGCATATGTATCTGTTCCGCTTGATGTAACACAACGGTTTGTGAATGTTGAGTTGTTACCGCCACCGTGTTCAGCGTGGATAATCATGCAAATGTCAAGAAGCTTTGCCTCATCATCAGTAAATTGCTTGTCAGGACGGATTGAACGAAGAATACTTTCGGCTGTTCCCAAACCTTTTTTACTTTGATGAAAATACATGCTCTTCTTGTCGTAAACTCTGCGCTTAACCTGATATGCACTTGTCATAATTACAGGCATCTGTGCAATAAGTTGAATACACTGACGAAGAACATTTTCAGGCGAAATATCATCAGGATTAGGGTCATATGAGTAAAGCGCCAACACGCTACGAGCTGACTTATTCATAACATCAGGTGACGGAGCTTTCATAATCATATCTTCAATAAAATCTTCCGGCAAATCACGACATTCAGCAAGTAAGTCCGTAAACCATTTAAGTTGTTCTTTTGTGGGAAGCGCACCAAATAAAAGAAGCCATACTACTTCTTCGTACCCGAAACGATTTTCTTTTTCACAATTCTCAACAATATCTGTCATATTGATTCCACGATAAACAAGTCTACCTTCTTTTGGTACTTTTTCACCGTCATCCATATAGTAACCCTCAACAGCACAAACACGTGTAAGCCCTGCAAGGACACCTGTACCGTCATAATTACGAAGACCGCGCTTAACTTCAAATCTATTGTAATAATCGGGATTGATATAGTTATTTTTACGAAGCTCTTCGCATAAAGTTGAAAGAGCCTCATTGGAGATACTTGAAATATATTCTGCCATTATTTTACCTCCTTGTAGAAAATTTCAATAGTTATCCATTTTTATATAAATATACATTATATATTTTAATACAATCAAGGATTAAAGTCAACAAAAAGGGAGCGATAAAAAATGAAAACTTACACAATCATTTGCTTTTTTCTTGCACTCACTATGATTCTGTGTCCCCTATTTGCTGTTGATAAAACAAAGGATGTTTTTTCACAGGAATTTCAAGGAGAAACACAAGTGATAAAAAATGAGTCAACACAAGCAGAGACAACAACCACCGTAAAGGTTATGTCTGCCAACAGTAAAAATATTACCGAAATGCCTTTAAAGGATTACTTAATCGGTGTGGTCGCATCAGAAATGAATCCTGCGTATCATGAAGAAGCTTTAAAAGCGCAGATTATCGCGTCACACACACTACTTTTATATTTAAAAAACCATAATTCCAGCATTTCAGATGATGCGGATATTACTGATGACAGCACCACACATCAGGGTTATCTTTCAGAAGAACAACAAAAGGAAAAGTGGGGTGACAATTTTAACACATATTACAACAAAATTGAAAAGTGCGTAGATGAAGTTATAGATATAACAATACAATATGACAACGAATACATAAATGCTGTTTTTCACGCTATTTCAAACGGTAGAACAGAAAGTGCAGAAGATGTCTGGGGTGGAAACTATCCTTATCTTTTGTCTGTAATAAGCGCAGGTGATAAATTATCCCCTGCATATCAAACTCAGGTCACCTCAAATGAAGAAAAATTCAAAGAAATACTCGAAGACAAAAACATAGAGTTTGGTGACAATCCGGAAACTTGGATAGAAAAAATCACAAATACCGAAACAGGTATGGTAAAAAATATTACAATTTGCGGAAAAGAATTCAAAGGCACAGAAATCCGCCGTCTTTTTTCACTTAAAAGCAGTATTTTTACCTGCGAATACGAAGAAGGTAAATTCACATTTACTGTAAACGGATATGGTCACGGAGTGGGAATGAGCCAATATGGTGCCGATTATATGGCACGACAAGGATTTAACTATAAGGAGATATTAACTCATTACTATACAGGAGTGAAAATTATCTGATAAATTCTCTTTCAGGCAACGGAATGTGACAACATTCTTACGCACATAAGGATAGAATATAAGAACAGTTAATTGCAACACAAGGAGGTTAAAAATATGAGTGTACAAATTGATTTTCAGGATGAAGTTCTTTACTGTCGGTTAGGTGGCGAAATTGACCACCACACAGCATTGCCCATTCGTCTTCATACTGATGAAAAAATTGAAAGTTGCAGACCCAAAACCGTTGTCCTTGACTTTTCTGATGTTACATTTATGGACAGTTCGGGCATAGGTCTTGTCATGGGCAGATATAAAATTATAAATGAATTGGGTGGAAAACTTGAAGTAACAGGTCTGTCAAATAATTCATATCGAGTTATGCGACTTGCAGGACTTGACCGAATTGCAACACTAAGTTGGAAAAAAGGAGGAAATAAAAATGGTAATAAATGAATTCCGTATGGCATTTGACGGTCGTTCTATAAACGAAAGTTTTTCAAGAACCGTTGTAGCTGTCTTTGCAGCACAACTTGACCCTACGGTTGAAGAAATCAACGACATTAAAACTGCCGTCAGCGAAGCAGTGACAAACTGCATTGTTCACGGACACAAAAATTCTCTCGGAAAAATCTACATAACTGTCAGGATTCACGATAACGGAAATGTAGTCATTTCAATACGGGATAAAGGTTGCGGAATAGAAGACATAAAAAAAGCGCGTGAACCACTTTTCACTACTCTCGGTGGAGACCGTGCAGGACTCGGTTTTTCCGTTATGGAAAGTTTTATGGACAAGGTTAGTGTCCGTTCAAAACCGAATCACGGCACAACAGTTACTCTTTACAAAAATATTAAAGGTCGTAAGAGATGACAAGAGATGAACTGATACTTAACAATTTAGGTCTTGTTGGTAGTTGTGCTTCTAAATTCATAGGAAAAGGTGTAGACTATGATGATTTGTATTCAGCAGGTTGTGTAGGACTTATAAAAGCCGCTGATGGGTTTCAGGAAAACCTTGGTTTTGCATTTTCCACCTATGCTGTGCCATCTATTTTAGGCGAAATCAAACGTATTTTCCGTGATGGCGGCGCAGTAAAAATTAGCCGCAGTCTGAAAGAAAAAGCTCGTGTTCTCGCAATTATCAAGGAAAAATATGAAAAGGAGAACGGTGTTGAGCCTACTGTTTCTGAACTTGCCGAAATGATGAATATCTCCACCGCTGAAACTGTTCAGTTAATTTGCGTTTTGCAACCTGTAAAATCGCTGACTGCGGAAAATGACAATGAAAACCAAATTGACGTACCTGCCGAAGATGAATACACGCCCATTGAAGATAAACTTTCAGTTCATCAGATTTTAGAACAATTACCCACAAAAGACCGTCAACTTATTATGTTAAGGTTTTTCAATGGGTTAACCCAAAGCAAAACAGCGGATATTATGGGAATTTCGCAAGTACAGGTGTCCCGTAGAGAAAAAATTATCCTTCATGATATGCGAAAACGACTGACAGGATGAAAAATTTGAAATTTTCATATTAATATGGTAGAATATAAAAAATATTCTACCATTTTATTTTTCGGAGAGAAAATATGAAAAAAAATCCATACAATATGGGCATGAGAATCATTGCCATTTTCTGCCTTATTTCAATCCTTCTTACTTCTTGCACAAGTAATGTCAGTAAATATGAAAATTTCCAATACATTGATGCTGAATATTCCGGAAATGAGTATCATAAAGCACCGGCATCAGCTTATCAAACCATAACAAAATCAGGTCTTATTGAATTGCTTTTTGATAAGAATACTGCTACTGTTGCAATACGCAACACTAACACAGGAACTCTCTGGACCACTCTTCCCGGCAAAAAGGTAGCAAAAGAAATACAAAGTTCTGCTTTACAGATTACCCTTTCTGACGGTAATGATAAAATATACACCCTAAATACTCAGGATAATTCCGTTGCTCATGGTAATTTTACCTATACAACCTCTGTTGACGGTATTTCTGTCACCTACTCCATGGCTCTGAACAAGGAAACAGGTAAAAAGGAAATCAGCAAGGTAAAAAACGGTGAAATTCGTGCGGATTTAACAATTCTCTATTCTTTACGTGACGGTTCTTTTTATGTAAATGTAAATATGAACAACGTAATCCTTCCTGACGGAATTTATCTTGAAGACATTACCGTCCTCAAAAACTTCGGTGCATACGAAACCGGCGGAGGAGATGATTACCTTTTCGTACCAGACGGAAGTGGTGCTATTCTGAAAACGGGTGTTAATGACGATGATTTTTCACCCATCTCCCTTTCTGTATACGGAAATGATGTTGCAATATCCGATTCACGCGAACAGTCTCAATGTTTAATCGGTGCATTCGGTATTAAACGCTCTGACGACGCTTTTCTCTGTATAATTGAAAAGGGTGATTCCGTTGCGAGAATAAATGCAACTCGTAATGATGAAAACAATCTCAATAGCGTAAATTCAACTTTCAAAATCACTGAAATCTTTTCCCCTGAAATCCGTGGAAATCAATACAAAAACGAAATCCAACTTTGTTATCGTTTCCTTTCAGGAAAATCTGCAACTTATTCCGGAATGGCAACCGCCTGTCGTGAAAATCTTATAAGAAATGCTGTTTTGTCAACAAAATCTGTAGAAACATCTTCTGAATATATTCCTATGGTTGTTTCTTTACAGGGCGGTTATCGTAATTCAAAAGGAAAATATTTTACTCTTTCAAATTATAAACAGGCGCTTTCACTAATGAGTCTATTAAAGGCAAAAGGTGTTAACAATGTTTATCTTCGCTACAATGGACTTTATGACAATGCAAATAACGGAAATACCGACAGTTTTAACGATTTCAAAGGCTCATTGGGTAATAAAACAGATTTTAATGAGTTATATTCATATCTCAGCAGTCAGAAGTTTTTCCTTTTTATTGATACGGACATTCTTACATACTCCAATCAATTATCAGGTGCAAAGTCAATAACAAATAACCGTATTACTGACAGTGATTCATACGATTTCCCAAAGAGCACCGATATACAGGAATATCTTACAATGAGCAAACTTGAAGACAAAATTGAAGACATTCTAACTGATTCCGAAAAGGTGGATTTTGACGGATATTCACTTAATGATGCAGGTGCATATCTCTACTCCGATTATTCTTACGATACATATTCAAGGTCACTTTCACAATCAGAACTTAATTCACAAATTTCCGTATTATCAACTTCAAAAATGCTTATGATTGATACAGGTAATTTTTATTCCGTGAAAAATGCTGACGTAATTTCAAATATTCCTGTTTCAACATGTGTCTATCCCGAAACTGATGCTTATAAAGGAATTCCTTTTGTACAGATGCTTCTTCACGGTATTTCTGAATACAGCACATCAGGACTTAACACATACGATGTTCCTGAAATGGCATTCCTTAAAGCCATAGAATACGGATGTTTACCGAGTGCTGACTGGTATTGTTCCGCATTTGACAAAGCCATTGATTCAAAGTATTATTACGATAATAATATCAATCAAATGGTAACATATTACGACAAAGCAAATACGACATTATCAGAATTACGCGATTCAAGAATGACATCACATACAGAGGTCACAGAGGGTGTTTACTGTACTGAATATGACAACAGTACCAGGGTTTATGTAAATTATACCGACAAAAACGTCACAGTGAATGGTGTTACGGTAAATGCCATGGATTGTATTACAATATCATAACAACGAAAAAAGCGAGGAGAAACTTCCTCGCTTTATTTTTTTACCATCCGAAAAGGTCACCCAAGTTGAAATTGAAAGATGGTTTATCATCTATCACTTCATCAGGTATCAACTCAAAATCGTCTTCTGTTGGTGCTTCGCCCCAGACCTGAAGATAAACTTCACTACCCTTGACCTGACTTGAACCTTCTTCAGGTGATACTTCAGCAACTGTATTTGCTATATAAGTACCATCATTGGTTTTTTCAATAATTTTTACTATAAATCCCGCTTCTTCAAGCTGTGCTTTTGCTTCATCAACATTTGTATCTTTAAGAGGCGGAACAATAACATATTCCGGTCCTTTACTTATTACAAATACTATCTCTGCTCCCTTTTCAACTTTTACACCCGGAGTAAGACTTTGTGAAACAATATGTCCCTTTTCAATTTTTGTATTATATTCAGAAACAGATTTTATTGTAAAGCGGTCATTCTGAATAGGATTCTGGGCAATCAAATCATATGAACTATTTACAAAATCCGGAACTTCCACCATCTCTACCTGAACAGTTTCTTCTTCTATGGGTTTTTCTTCCGGTGCAACGATTACCTTATCATAAACAAACCAACCGGCAATAGCAAGCAATCCGATACAAAGAATAACCAAAAAAGTTTTAAGTATTGTCTGACCCGTTGAATCCTCATCATATGTGACAACAACCGGGGCATCCTTTTTCTCATCAGATGGAACCTTAATACCTGAATATGACGATACAACATTGGATGGCGTTGCAGAAAGTTCTTCTCGAAGTGTTTCAATATCACTTGTTCTTTCTTGCGGGTCAACCTGGAGACCGTTCATCAAAGCATTTATAACATAAACAGGTATAATTTCCGCATATCTTGCAGGAATTAGAAGTTTATCGTTAGTTGAACGAGAAACCGCATCCTGTGGCACACTGCCAACCAATGACCTATATACAACTGCACAGAAAGAATAAACATCTGACCATTCGCCACTTTCAAAAGAATATCCGTATTGTTCAATAGGAGCATATCCGTCAAACAATTCCGGTGCAATTGCTGTTTTTTCAAATCGCAATTCAGGAATTGAAAATCCTGAAAGACGAAGTTTTCCGTCACGTCCAATAAGTAATGTATCGGGACTTATTCCGTAATGAATAATGCCAATTTTATGCAGATTTGAAAGAAGAGAAACCACGGGCATAAATAATTGTTTTGCTTTTTCCCAGTTAAGGTATCCCGTTTTACTTCTTAAAAGAAATTCTCTTAAAGAAAGACTTTCAATATGCTCGGTAACGGCATAAGCTGTGTTGTTTTCCTCCACAATATCAATAACGGGAATCAATGCGGAAAAGCCTCTTATACTTGCAAGATTTCGCCATAAGTTAAGAAAACTGTTTAACAGATTATAATATAAATCTTCATTCGGTTTAGGTATTTCTACCGTTTTTTCACCAGAATCTCTGACAACAAGGTTCTCCGGGAAGAATTCTCTTAACACCACAGCTGACCTTCTGTCAACATCATAAGCCATATATGTTATACCTTCGCTGTTTGAAGCAATGACTTTACCGATTATATATTTTCCACCAACGAGAGTCCTTAAAGGTAAATACGGTGAAATCTGTGGTGAATCCACGTGATATCCGCATATGGGACATTGTTTTTCGCCATATAATTCATTCATACAGCCCATACAAATATTATCGAACCTCATATTTCTGTCCCCTTTCTTTATAATTTATTACCACATTATACTATACCAACACTGTGTATTTTGTCAAATTACAGTTTAGTTACATTAAGTTAAATCAGAAAGCACTGCTTCGGCGCATTTAACGCCGTCAACACCTGCAGACACAATACCACCTGCATAACCTGCACCCTCACCGCAGGGATAAAATCCACGGATATTTGTCTGATAAAATTCGTCACGAAGTATTCTCACGGGAGATGAACTTCTAGTTTCTGGTGCTGTAAGCACAGCATCGTCCATAGCAAAGCCTTTCAGTTTCTTATCCATCTGTACCAAGGCATCACGCATTGTATTTACGACCTTGGACGGTAAAACCTTGCTTATGTCATCCATTGTGACACCTGTTGTAAATGATGGTTTTACAGAACCCAGTTTGCTTGATTTCTGACATTTAAGGAAATCACCAACAAGAGTTGCAGGTGCCGAATAATCACTTCCGCCCATACGGAATGCTTTTTCCTCAATATCCCTTTGAAGTTGAAAACCTGAAAGCGGATGCTCCGTTGGAAAATCAGCAGGTTCAACACCTACAAGAATTGCAGAGTTTGCATTTTCCTTATCACGAGCAAATTCGCTCATACCATTTGTGACAACTCCGCCTTTATGTGAAGATGCACAAACAACAGTACCACCGGGACACATACAGAATGTGTATGCTCCCCTACCGTGTGGCGGATGACAAGCAAGTTTATAATCGGCTGCTTTAAGTTTAGGATGATTTTTGAACTCACCATACTGAACTGAATTGATATATTCCTGCGGATGCTCAATTCGAGCGCCTACTGAAAAAGGTTTTTGCATCATATTTATGCCTTTATTATAAAGCATTTCAATGGTATCTCTTGCAGAATGGCCCACTGAAAGAATAAGTGCGTCTGTTTCGATGTCCTTTTCCTTACCTAATTTATCTCTTACAGTTACACCATGAATAACTTTATTTGCCACGATGATGTCAGTAACCTGTGTTTCAAAGAGAACAATACCACCAACATAAATAGCACCTGTAGCCTTTACGGCTCCACTATTTTCTGCATTGGTGATAGTACCTTCGTTTTTACCAACAACGCCACCAAAATATTCTGGAGTTTCTAACTTGGTAAATCCATCTTTTGAAGTATAAGAGTACTCATAAGTACCGTTGTCTAAAGCTTTATACCATACATCTTTAGAATTCACAAAAAGTTCAATATCGTTAATGGTATTTTCTACTACACCCGTATTTTCGCCTACAATACCACCAACATATTGTTTACCGTAAAGCTTACCATTGTTATCAAGATGCATACTCTTTGCAGAAATAGTACCGTCATTAGAACCTGCAACACCACCAACATAGCGAATG
>JAZSKT010000069.1:0-2422 GCA_045534995.1 Candidatus Fimenecus sp. | reverse complement strand
CCAGCCCTGACAGCCAAGCATTTTCTGACCGTTTCCGTTCCATCTTATAAGCCAATCAGGATGTTTTTTCGCGATAATTGAAGAACGCTGTGCACTGAAAGGAGCAAGCCAGATACCTGCCTTGTAACCCTTCTTGTGAATTTCATCAGCAATATATTTCATGCCCTTAGGGAACTTTTTGTGGTCAGTAATGAGCCAGTCACCAACTGCGTGCTGATATCCGTCGTCAACCTGGAAAATGTTAACTTCTTCACTTGCTCTGTCAAGACCGTTAAGGTCACGGATGATAATGTTTTCGTCAATATTCTGGAAATAGTTATACCATGATGTGTAACCTGAAAGGTGTTTGATTGCAGGCTTTTTACAACCAACAAAATCAAAGAAATACTTATCCATAACTTTGTCCATATCGCCTTCGATAATTGCGATATCGAACATTTCGTATTCCTGACCTGCTGTAAGTCGGAGTCCTTCAACATCTTTCTTTACTCTGAACTTTTCATCGTTCATATCAACTTCAAAGATTGTGAAGCCTTTGCGTTCACTCTTTGAACCGTAAAGTTTGATTTCCTTTTCGCCCTTTTCGCGGAAATAGCAATATGTATAAGAATGGAACTGACCTTTCTTACCATATTTTTCAAAATGATAGTCACCTGAAAGACCTGCAAAGTGAGCTGTGAATTTTGTGATTTTTGCAGGCTCAAAAAGTCCGTCAAATGTATCGTTCTTTGAAAATTCACGAGATGTTGTCCAAGCCTGATAACCGTTTGCATAAAAAAGGTCATCATCTTCAAAATCCTTTTCATATTCCACTACAAGGCTCTGCATTTCAAAGCCTTTTTTTGCTGTGAGAACACCCTTGATGCTATCGTCTTTCTTTTCATAATCAAATGAAAAATATTCGTTATCAAAACTGTTACAACGAACAACCGCACCATTTTCTTTTAATTCAGCATAAAACTTACACATGGTAAAATCCCCCTATAATCTATATACACAGTCATTTTAACATATATACAAATTAAAATCAATATAAATCATTCTGCACAAAATTTTATGTGTTTATTTATTCATCCCGTCAAATGACTTTTGTTTGTTTTTTCGTTATACTAAAACGAAGATTATGACTTTGGAGGATAAAAATATGGACTATGCACAACCTGCAAAAAGTCAAAGTGGAAAATACCTTTTCGCTTATTTTGTTGGCAACGAGCCTGAACAGGAAAGAATTCACTTTGCTGTAAGTGAAGACGGATATAACTTTGAAACACTTAACAACAATGAACCTGTGATTATTCAGACAAAAGGCAAACAATGTGTTCGCGACCCATATATTTTAAAGGGTAATGACGGATTTTATTACATTGTGGGTACTGATATGAAAAGTGATGAGGGCTGGACATCCAATCACGCGCTTGTCACTTGGAAATCAAGTGATTTAATCAACTGGACAGACGAAACAATTATCGACATTCGCGAATTCGGTGGAGATTTTGCCACTACCACAAGAGCATGGGCTCCACAGGCTATCTGGGACAAAAAAGTAAAAATGTATATGCTTTACTGGGCACATTCTGACGAAAAAAATGATGTTGCAGGGATGTATTATGCATACACGACTGATTTCAAGACAATAACAGAGCCAAATCTTTTATATGAGCGTCCGGGAATACAAACTATTGACGGTGATATTGCTTATAACGAGAAAAACGGCAAGTATTATCTTTATTTCAAGCACGACGAGGACCAGACAATCGCCTATACAACAAGTGAAAACCTAACAGGTCCTTATGACGAGAATTCTGTGGTTGTGTCACTTGCAAAAACAGGCGTTGAGGGTAGTGAAATCTATAATATTACAGGCACAGACCAATGGGTTATGGTTATGGATGAATACGGTACAGACCGTTTCTTTATGCAACAGACAACTGACTTCGAAAATTTCAAACCCGTAAATCCGTATGACTACAGTATGGAGTTCTTTCCCCGTCATGGAGCAATCACATCCATTACAGATGAACAGTATGAAGCGTTAATTGAACATTTTGGGAAATGAAAAAGACAGGATTTGAGCTTTTGCTCATTTCCTGTCCTTCTTTTTTAAAGTGATTTGATTTTTGCAATACACTCTTCACAAATTCCCATTTCTTTGTTGAGATTTTCTTCTGCACCACAAATTTTGCAGTTGGGAGTAAGTTTTTCTATAATGATTTTTCCGTCTTTTTCGGTAATTCGAACTTCTGCAAGGTCATCTATCCCTGTCTTTTTTCTATATTCTGCAGGAAGCACAATTCTTCCCATATGGTCTAATTTTCGTACAAATTGTGTCATTTTGTTCACTCCTCAACTCTGTTTGACATATTTTACCATATATTTTAGCATATATTTGTCGAAAAAGATAGAATTAAATAAATATTTTTTT
>JAZSKT010000184.1:0-4028 GCA_045534995.1 Candidatus Fimenecus sp. | reverse complement strand
GGAGCAAGTGTGCTTGCAATAGTGCCACTGATAAGTGTACCAATTCCAATAACAAACGGGAATGACGCATCAAAGCGTTTGCCTGTTTTAAGTTCAATTGTTTCAAGTACATCCGCCTGGAACATACTTGGGAGTAAGTTTGAAGCACCGAACTGAAGTCCTATAAGGAAAAGGAATATAATAAATACTATTTGCAAAACACCAGTTCCGGTTTTGAAATAAGTGTAACCTACACCAAATGCCATACAGTTAGCACAAAGAGAATAAATGCCACTTGCTATGTAAAGCTGTCTTGCATCAAACTTTTTAAGTAAGAAATTGATTACAAGCATACCCACAGCCGTGCCAATACCAACAGGAAGAACAAAGAGAATTTTCTTTGAATCATCACCGAGAACTGCTGCTGCAATAAATGTTACCATAAATGTTGAAATACCTCTGAAGCTCTTTAAGAATTCAGAGAAAATAATTGTCCACGCATATTTGTTTGTAACAATGTCTTTAAAACCTAAAAGTGGGTTTTTCTTTTCGGCAGTATAAACTGTTCTTTCACGAACAATTTTCATACCGAGTAAAACTGTAATGACACCGACAACGCTACAAAGCCCAGCGGAAATTATGTACTGAAGACCCTCGACACTGCGGATTGTTGTACCTGTAACAGCATCAATAAGTCCTGCATCATCTTTTTTCCATATAAGACCGATAACAAGAAGAATAACAACAGGTGCAGAGTTACCGACTGCCGATGCAATACTTCTGAAAGAAAGTACCTGGTCACGTTCTTTAAGGTTTGGAGTCATAACATTTGCGACCATATTGATTGAGTTACCAAATGTACAGAATACGCTCCATAAAACAGCGATTGTTACGATATAGATGAAAAGAATAGTTCCTGAAAGTCCCGGAGGAGCCCAGAATGAAAGCATCATGACAATAGCCATTGGGATTGCCACAAGCATTGCAATAGGTCTGAATTTTCCGCCCTTGCCCATTCTTCTGCCGTCAATATACATAACGATAAAGAAGTTGAGAACAAATGGAATAATTGAAGTGAGCAGGTTGAAAAGTGACGTCTGCGCTTCAGGAAGTCTTAAGACATTGACAAGATAGGCGTTTCTGTTACCGCCAACCATACCTGTCATAGTTGTGTAGAAAAAGACACCGATTAAGTACAGGATAAATTCACTTTTTCCTACGTGTTTTTGTTCGTTGGTTGTTGTAACTGTGTTACTCATTAAATCCCTTCCTTTTATCTGAGTTTTGCAACAAGTCTGTAAATAGGTAAACCCTGATTTGCAAATTTTTGCTCATATTCCGTAACGATATTTCCCTCAAAATCACTTTTATGTAAATCAAGAGAAATCTCAGAGAGGACAAAGCCATTCTGCGAAAAACTTTCAAGTGAATACTCAAAAAAGCATTGACTGTCAGTTTTCTGTGCGATAAAACCATCGTCACAAAGAAGTTTTTTGTAAATATCTAAAAATCCTTTGCTTGTAAGTCTATGACTTTCATGACGAGATTTTGGATATGGTGTGCTGAAGTTAAGATAGATTTCGCAAACTGTTTTTTCTTGCATAAACAAAGGCAGATATTCTGCTTTCATTTCAAGAAAACGGATGTTTTCTATGTTTTCTTGCTTTATTTTTTCACAAGCCTCAACTAAAACTGTTGGCACACATTCAACTGCGATAATGTTTTTGTCAGGGTTACGCTTTGCATATTCGCAAACAAACTGACCTTTACCACATCCGATTTCCATTACAAGAGGAGCATTTCTACCGAATATTTCTTCAATGTTAAAAAAGTTTTCGTGTTCGTCATTTGTACGGAAATCAAATGATTCAAGAGTATATGGTATTCTCAAATCCGTGCAGTTTTCTCGTCTTGTTGTAAGATTTCTGATTTTTCTTGGTCTCATATATATTTCATCCTATGCCTTGATAAATAAAATAGATGTAGATAAAAGTAATTGTGCAAGGAAATAAGCATAAAGGCTGACGGTTTTGATGGTTTTGTTGCCTTTACCACCGCCTATAAGTCTTATTCCAAGTGTTAAGTCGGAAATGAAGAATAACACACCGCCGATAAGAAGTATAATCATTCCCCAAAGTCCGTTCTGCGAACCGCTTGTGAAATATGTAATACCGAAAACACAGGCTTTGATAAGCATTACAATAAGGAAAATGCTGTAAATATGTAATGTGACTTTCATAAATTTGTTTTGAAATTTAAACTTGAACACAGGTTCAAGCATAAGTGCAAATGCAACAAAAATCACAACAAATGCAATAATTTCATAAAGTGAAAAGAATTTATAGTTTTCTATAAGTGCGGCAGTTGATTTTACAAATGCAGTTACATAGAAAATGTGTCCTACCAAGAATCCGGTAGCACCGATATAAACTACGGACATTCTGGGGTTGCCGGGTGGGTGCGGAATGTGCATAAATAAATCGCCAAACCAACCTAAACATAAACCGATTATCATCAGATTAGCATATTCCGATGAATTATCAGTTATTAACATTCCCAATACACCGATTCCAACAAATGCTGTTGCAGCAATCATTTTAAATGTAAGTGATTTCTTTGTAGGCTCGGGCCAATATGCCTTGTCATATAAAGGTACAAAAATAAAAAACAATAAATAACAAATCCCCAATAAAATTCCCATAATTACATCCCTAATCTATTATTTTTCTTTCCTGAGAAGTGTGCCGGCAGGGAAAGTCAAATCACTTTTGATTTTTACCGTCATCATCGGATGCGGAGCAGACTCAATTTCATTTCCGTTACCGTCAAAAAGTTCGTCTGCTGTGAAAACAACAGGCTCTGTTGATGGTTGAAGTGCATCGAGCACATCACCGCGAGAGAATTTATTTCTCTGCTCGGCAATAATATATCCGTCACGGCATTCCTTTACCTCTGCCATAACATCATAATGGCGTTTATATCCGCCCTCAAAACTGATGTTTGCATCTTCATTCGGTGCGTTGAAATAAAAACCTGTGCAATAGTCACGATAACTTACTTTATAAACCTCATCAATAACCCATTGAGGTGGTCTGAAGTCATCTGACGGATTTTTAAGATACTCGTCAATTGCAACTCTGTAAGCATTTGTGACAACTGCAGCGTAATATGCAGATTTTGCTCTGCCTTCAATTTTAAAACTACTGATACCTGCTTTGACCATTTCAGGAATATGTTCAATCATACACATATCCTTTGAGTTGAGAATGTATGTACCTTCCTTTGAGTCTTGGATAGGGAAGTACATGCCGTCACGCTTGACCTCCATAATAGCATATTCCCAACGGCAAGGCTGAGCACATTCGCCACGGTTTGCGTCACGATTCACAAGGTAATTTGAAAGTAAGCATCTGCCCGAAAACGATACACACATAGCACCGTGAACAAAACACTCGATTTCGAGGTCTTTTGGTACTTTTGCTCTGATTTCGGCAATCTCTGTCATTGAGAGTTCTCGTGCAGTAACAACACGGGAAGCACCCATATTATAAAACTCATTTGCAGTAACATAGTTTACGATTCCTGCCTGTGTTGAAATGTGAATCGGTACATTCGGTGCATACTTTTTACAAAGTGACAATACACCAATGTCTGCAACAATAAGTGCGTCAACACCGATTTCAGCCCATTTTTCGAGATATTCAGGTAACTTTAAAATCTCGTCATTACGAGCCAATGTATTGCAGGTGAGATAAACCTTAACACCTTTTGAGTGGCAAAGTTCAACTGCACTTTTCAGTTGTTCAAAGTTAAAGTCGGTAGTTCTCGGTAAAAACGTTACAAGTATTGGAGAATCTGCCTTTAACTCTTGCCGTGTTTTGGAAGAAATTAATATTCCAGAAAGTTTAAAAGTTATTCCAGATTACGCTTTTTCTTATTGTAGGGCACTCAAGGGAATAACGTTGCACGATAAAATAACTCATATTGGTGAGGCTGCGTTTACTGCGTGTTCTGCTTTAACTGAAGTTGTAATACCTAATTCGGTAAAA
>JAZSKT010000234.1:0-2592 GCA_045534995.1 Candidatus Fimenecus sp. | reverse complement strand
GACTATTCAAGTAATATGACAGGTTCTGGTTATATGAGTCCTGTGGTCGGTGTTTACAACGGAAATGATACAATGCTTACAGGTCTTTGGCTTCTCAGTATGCCATCACATATTATCGAGATGAGAAAAGCATATAATAATGACCCAATTGGTTTCGGTACTGCTCTTCGTGAAGCTTGTCGAAATATTATGATTGTAAAAATGAAGACAAAAGCGTTCCTTGAGCCTGCAGAAGACGCACCTTATCTCACAGACCTTTTCATTAAGTCTGATGAATGGGAATGGACAGAACCTTATCTTATTTCAAAGGTTAAATATGTTGTAACCAATGTTGTTAACACAGTAATACTTGTTGTAAGAGTTATCATGTAACTAAAATCAAACAAAAAAACAAAGCCACTAGTTTACTAGTGGCTTTATTTAAAATTTTGACCTAATTAATATTTAGAATTAAAATATTTTATGATTTTTTCTTAATAATTAAAATACCAAACACAACAAATAAAACACCTATAGTTAACATTAATGCATAAAAAAATCTATTATTAAAAATTTTAATATTTGTTGGATTTTCTATTTTTGATTCAGTTGTATTTTCATCTGTTGATTCGATTAAAGATGTTGGTTGACTAGTATCTTCTTCACTTGTTGATTCAACAACACTATAATTTAAAATAGTTACTTTAGAATTTTTTACAGTATATGAAAGCTTGTCTAAATTATTTGAAACAAAATCAGAAGGATGAGGAATTGAAATACTCAAATCTGTTTCTCCTGTTGCTGATTCAAGCACCTTAAATGTAATACTGAAAAGAACTCCATCAGAAGTAACAGAAGAAGAGCCTGCCATATAAGTAAATCTAACATATGATTTATCGCTATTTACATTTCTAATGTTTATTGTTGCCTGAGCATCAAGAATAGTGCCCTCTTTCGCTGACAAAAATTCTAATTTTTGATTATCATAGTTGACATCAATTACAGCGCCGCTCATATGTGAATTATCGCTTATAAATAAATTAAGAGTAAACTCATCACCTGCATACACTTTTTCGTCACGTAAAGAAAGTGTTACAGTGTCTTCAGCATTAACAAATAAATTTAATGACAATATCATAATAATTGCATATAGTAACGAAAAACATTTTTTCAATATAATCACCATATTTATTTTATCATAAAATACTAATAAAAACAAGAAAAAAATCCTTCACCAAAAAAAGTGAAGGATATGTTTTTAGTCTTTTAATGATGAACTTAAAAATTCCTTAAGTCTTGGACTTTGAGGATTTTCAAATAAATCAGTTGAAGAACCAACTTCCTCGATAATACCATCTGCCATAAAAATGACTTTATCAGAAACATTCTTTGCAAAGTTCATTTCATGAGTAACGATAATCATAGTAGTATTACCATCACGAAGCTCACGAATTACACGAAGAACTTCACCTGTAAGTTCAGGGTCAAGAGCACTTGTAGGCTCATCAAAACAAAGAATTTTTGGTGACAGCATCAATGCTCTCGCAATAGCAACTCGCTGCTGCTGGCCACCTGAAAGCTCACAAGGATAAGCATTAACCTTATCCTCAAGACCAACTCTTTTAAGAAGTTCTAAGGCTCTGTTATTTATTTCATTAACCTTTTCCTTATCTTTTTTCTTAATGCCTTCAAGCAGTTCAACAGCAAGGGTAAGATTCTTTAAGATATTATATTGTGGAAAAAGATTGAATGACTGAAAGACCAATCCAAAATTTAGTCTTTTTTGACGTAAAGAAGCATCATTCTGTTTGTCGTGTAACTCAAAATCAACAAGAAGTTCATCATCAACTTGAATTGTACCGTGTTCAGCAAATTCAAGGAAATTAAGGCATCGTAATAAAGTTGTTTTACCACTGCCTGATGAACCGATAATTGATAAAACTTCACCTTTTTCAAGTGAAAAACTGATATCTTTAAGAACTTCGATATTACCGAAGCTCTTTTTTATATTTTCTACTTTTAATATAGACATAATTAACTCCGATAATAATCAAATTTCTTTTCAATAAAATTAAACAACAATGTTAATCCACCACAGAATGCAAGGAAGAATAATGCAGTATAGAACAACGGCCATATAATACCTTTACTTGAGAAGTTTGTTGCTTCCATAAGAATTTCAGAGACAGCAATAACTCGAGCAAGAGAAGTATCCTTAACAAGTGTAATAATTTCATTACTCATTGGCGGAATAATTCGCTTTACAACCTGCATTAAAACAACTTTAAAGAAAATCTGTGATTTTGTCATTCCAAGTACCTGACCAGCCTCATACTGACCTTTTGGAATAGACTCAATACCACCTCTGTATATTTCAGAGAAATACGCAGAGTAATTAATAACAAATGCAATTAATGCTGCCGTCATACGAGATTTCATTGGTGTTCCAAAAACAAGACCGGGAACGTAAAACACCACAAAAAGCTGGAGCATCAGAGGCGTACCTCTGATGACCCAGACAAATGCTTTTGTTATTAACTTTACAATTTTAAATTTTGACATTGAACCCATTGAGATAACAAGGCCCAATGGCAAAGAAAATAGTAATGTTGC
>JAZSKT010000183.1:0-2223 GCA_045534995.1 Candidatus Fimenecus sp. | reverse complement strand
CCGAAAAGCTGTTTGAACCATTCATTCATCATTGTGAAATCAGGCTCATATGCAACCATAAGCTCAACTGCCTTACCCTTACCGAGAAGGATATTACGAATTGCAGCATATTTATAGCAATCATTCTTCTCAATATCGCATACGCTGTATGCTTCACGAGCATCAGCTGCACCCTGCATCATTTTATCAATATCAATTCCGGCAACTGCGATTGGCAAAAGACCAACTGCAGTAAGAACTGAATATCTGCCACCAACATCATCAGGCACTACGAATGTTTCATAGCCAGCCTTGTCAGAGAATTCCTTAAGAGTTCCCTTTGCCTTATCAGTTGTAACATAAATTCTCTTTGCAGCCTCTTCCTCACCGTACTTCTTGATAAGAAGTTCACGGAAAATACGGAAAGCGATTGCAGGTTCAGTAGTTGTACCTGATTTTGAGATAACATTGATTGAAAAATCAACATCCTTAACCAAATCAACGAGTTCGCTGAGTGAGTTACCGCTGATTGAGTTACCGCTAAAGTAAATATTGGGAGTATCTTTTGATACGAGATTATAGTTCTGTGAAGTACAGAATTCAATAGCAGCACGAGCACCAAGATATGAACCGCCGATACCGATTACAACAAGTGCCTTTGAATCGCTCTTGATTTTCTGAGCTGCTTTTTTAATTCTTTCGAATTCTTCTTTATCGTAATTTACAGGAAGGTCAACCCAACCTAAAAAGTCAGCACCCTCGCCACTTTTGTCCTGAATTTTCTGATGAGCATCTGCCACAGCACCTGACATAGCCTTTATCTCATCATCAGAAATAAAATTCTTAACATAATTATCGTTAAGTTTTAACGCCATTTTGAATTAGTCCTCGCTTTATGTTATAGTGTTTTTAATATTTTACCCTAAAACCACATTTTTTTCAATAGATATTTATGATTTTTTTGCAAAAGTGGACCACAAAAGTGAAAAGATGAACATTACACCACGACGTTCAACTTTATTCTCATTAATAATAGAACACTCGCCAATTTTTTCACCATCAAATTCAATATAGATTTTCCCTAATGTCTGATTTTTTTCCACAGGTGCTTCAACATCTACACACATATCCACTCTTTGTGTTATTTTGTCTGCCATGCCTTTTTTTATTAAAATCGGTTGTGCTTTACTAACTTTTGGATGTATAGTTTGCTGTACACCATACAAAACTGGAACATCTGAAATCAACGACATATCAATTTCAGGTTGATATATTGTATATTCAGCAAAACCCCAATTAAGCATTTTCTTTGCGTCTTCAAATCGCTCACTACTGTTATCACTTCCGAGTACAACTGCCACAAGTTCCATTCCGTCACGCTCTGCAGTTGCACTTACACAATATCCTGCTTTTGATGTTGTACCTGTTTTAAGACCTGTTGCACCATCGTAATAGCGAATAAGTCTGTTTGTATTGACAAGCTGTGTTTCACCATTACGTAGTGTATCCATCCATATGGTTGTATATTCCTTTACTTTTTCGTGTTTTATAAGCTCACGGCTCATAGTTGCCACATCTCTTGCTGTGGAATAATGGTTAGTAACGGTATCGTCAAGTCCCGAACAATTCTCAAAGCTGGTATTTGTCATTCCAAGAGATTTTGCTTTTTCATTCATCATTGAAACAAAAGCAATTTCGTCTCCTGCCACATACTCACCAAGCGCTGTACAAGCATCATTGGCACTTGCAATAACAGTTGCTTTTAAAAGTTCGTGGACTGTCATCACTTCGCCTTCTTTAAGCCAGATTTGTGAACCACCTTTCGACGATGCATTTCTACTTGCAGTAACCTTATCTTCAAGAGAAATCTTTCCATCTTCCAATGCTTCAAACGTTAAAAGAAGAGTCATAACCTTTGTAATTGATGCAGGTGAAAGTTTTTCATCAGGATTAAGTTCCATAAGCACTTTGCCTGTTGAGATTTCCATAAGTATGGCTGATTTTGCCGAAAGATTTCCCGCAACAGTATCTTCACCTGCAAACGCCATTACAGACATTGACATTACCATTATGACAGAAATTAAAATACTGATTATTCTTCTCATTATTATCCCTCCGAAAAAAGTATATGAAAGGGACAAATTAGTATATGAAAAAAACAAAAAGTATGTTACAATAAATAACGGTGAGATTAGGAAAGTATTTTTCCACACTCTTGGTGGCAATGTTAATCTAGATGAAACC
>JAZSKT010000114.1:0-2705 GCA_045534995.1 Candidatus Fimenecus sp. | reverse complement strand
GAGGAAACAAAAATGAAAAAGTTTATTGCATTGTTATTAGTAGCAATTATGTGTCTTTCTCTTGTTGCTTGTGACAAGACAGAAAAGGATGATGATAAACCTGAAACAACAACCTCCCCTGTTGTTCAGACAAGCGGTGATGTCAAGCTAACTCTTGAAAACTTCGATACATATTTTGAGTTCGTTGAAGAATCTTTCTTTACAAAAGACGCTTCGGGTGAATATGCACAGTTGCGTTTCAGACATTATTACAAACTAAAAAAAGATTTTAACATTGACCCTGATAAATCATCAATAAAGCTTGAATACAATTATTCAACCTCAACAAAAAAAGTTGACATTGATTTTTCTTCACAAAAATTCACTCTTGGTGAACAAATCGGTGAAAAGAAAGAATTAAAAAATATTGTTATTGATAAAATCAGTCAGATGACATACAAAGATTATGCTGTTTTACTTTTACAGCCAACTCACGCATCTAAAGGTGATACTGAAATTTCTTATCTTTCAGACTTTGAATTAGTAAGTGTTGAGGGAACAATCAGTTTAATCGAACCACTTGAAGAACAAAATCATTCAACAGAATCACATAGTCATTAATGGTAATAAAATGAGCAGACAAAAATGTCTGCTCATTTTATTTAACTATTTTTTTCAAATATTTTGATGCTCTTAACAATTTAAAAATTTTGCCGGACAAGAATGTTTCGAGAATTCTTGTCATCTCTTTTTCTGACAATTCTCTATTATTACCCGCATAATATAACATAAAATGAGTTAATGCACCTGATAATAGCACAATATGATATGCAAAATCAGGTTGATTGTCAAAATCAGGGATAAATCTATTAAGAAATTGTGCAATTGCATTAAAGATTTCATCTGATACAAGATTTCCCATATTGTTTTTAACAATGGCATTAACCATTCTTGGATGTCCCCTTACAATACCGACAAACACAGAGATTGCCTCATTAGAACTTGGAATTTCAGTTAATGAATTCAGCGTTTTCTCATAAGTATTTCTCAACAAAAATCTGAAAAGGTCGTCCTTTGAATCAAAGTAATTATAAAATGTTTGCCTTGATAAATCCGCTTTTTTACAGATATCCATAATTGAAATGTCTGCATATGATTTTTCTTCCATTAAATCAAGCAAAGTTTCTGTCAGCCATTGTTGTGATTTTAATGCTGTTGGGTTATTTCCATCATACATTGACAATTCTCCTTTAATGTATAAGTTTAATGTATTATATTGACTTTTAATTTTCAATTTGTTAAAATAAATAAGATGTTTTACAAGTGTCAAACCAACAAAAAAGGTTTAAAAAAGGAGTCACGACTATGGCTAAAAAACATAAGAACGCCGGTAACCCCAATATTCCTGATTATCAAACCCTTAAAGAAATTATTGTAACAGGTGCTGAAAGAGGTCAGGATAAAAGACAATTTGTATTCCTTGACAAAAATAAAAATGAATGTGAAAGAACATTTAATGAAACTTGGAATGAAATTGCTTCTCTCGGCACATTTTTTTATACAAAAGGACTTAATGGTAAAAAGAAAATTGCAATAATTGGTGAAAACTGTTTTGAATGGATGATTTCATATTACGCAACAATCTGTGGCTGTAACATAACAGTACCTATGGATGCAAAACTCCCTTACGATGACCTTGCAGACCAACTTATTCGTTGTAACTGTGATGCTTTGGTTTACACTCCAAAATTTAACAAGGCTGTTGAAGAATTCAAAGCAAATCCTGATATGCCTGATATGCAATATTTCTGTACAGATGATTATAACAGTTTTCTCGCACTTGGTCAAGAAGCACTGGATTCAGGAAACAAAGACTTTATTAATGCTGAAGTTAAACCTGATGACCTTGCTTGTATTGCTTATACTTCAGGTACAACAGCAAAAAGTAAAGGTGTTATGCTTACACATTACAATATCGCAAGTAACTGTTCGGCATCTTGTCGTGCACATAATGGCAGAAGTGCTGTCGGATTCTTGCCATTGAATCATACATATGCTTGGGTTAGTGGTCTTTTCTCATCATATATTCTTACAGAGTGGGGATACTTGTGTGATGGTATTAAGAATATTCAAGGTGATATGAAGAAATATCAGCCATATAACATCTGCGGTGTACCACTTGTTGTTAATACTATTTACAATCGAATTTGGAAAACAGCGAGAAAAACCGGCAGAGAAGAAGTTCTTAAAAAAGGTCTTAAAATCAGTAATACTCTTTTAAAATTTGGTATTGATAAGCGTAAGAAAATCTTTAAGACAATCATTGATAATCTCGGTGGAAACCTTGATATGATTATTTGTGGTGCTGCTAATCTTGACCCAAAAGTTGAAAAAGGTATGCACGATTTCGGTATTGAAATCTATAACGGATATGGTCTTACTGAATGCTCACCTGCTGTTACATGTAATAGACCGGGGAAATTCAAGTTTGGTAGCGTTGGTACTCCACTTGACTGTTGTGAAATCAAGATTGTTAATCCTGACGATGAAGGTGTTGGTGAAATCTACGTTAGAGGCACTAATGTTATGCAGGGATATTACAATGACCCTGAAGCAACAGCTGCTGCTTTCGATGGTGAATGGTTAATTACAGGTGACCACGGAAGAATCGATGAAGACGGTTTCTTATTTATGGTCGGCAGAAAGAAAAACCTTATCTGTCTTGC
>JAZSKT010000079.1:0-3155 GCA_045534995.1 Candidatus Fimenecus sp. | reverse complement strand
ATCTCTGCACTCTTGCGCCTGAGCCTTTGACAATGTTCTCAACTTCTTTAAGTGATGCCATTGATGTATCACCCGGAGTTGTCATTGCAAGTGCACCGTGAGCAACACCATAGTTAACTGCTGTCTGTGCATCTTCTGTTGTCATAAGACCATAAATAAGACCTGATGCGAAAGAGTCGCCACCACCAACACGGTCAAGGATTTCAAGACCTGGAAGTTCAAGTCCTTTATGAACCTTACCGTCTGCATAGCAGATTGCTGACCAGTCATTAACAGTCGCAGTTTTAACTGTACGGAGAGTTGTTGCGATAACCTTAAAGTTAGGATAAACCTTAACAACTTCTTCAAGCATCTTGTAGTAGCCTTCGATGTTAAGTTCTTTAAGCTTTTCGTCGTTACCTTCGATTTCGAAGCCAAGACAAGCTGTGAAATCTTCTTCGTTACCAATCATAACATCAATATATTTTGCAATTTCCTTGTTAACTGCCTGTGCTTTTTCCTTACCACCGATGTCATTCCAGAGTGATGGACGATAGTTAAGGTCATAGGAAACAATTGTGCCGTATTTTTTTGCAGTTTTAACAGCCTCGATAGCAACTTCTGCAGTTGACTCTGAAAGTGCTGCGAAAATACCACCTGTATGAAGCCAACGAACACCGAGTGTGCCGAAAATATAATCCCAGTCAATGTCCCCTGCCTTAAGCTGCGAAATTGCTGTATTACCACGGTCAGAAACGCCAACTGCACCACGGATACCGTAGCCACGCTCTGTAAAATTAAGACCATTTCTTACTGTTCTGCCGATGCCGTCATACTTAACCCATTTGATAAGTGAAGTATCAACGCCACCCTGCATAATAAAGTCTTCTAAAAGACGACCAACTTCGTTGTCTGCAAAAGCAGTTACAACTGCAGTTTTCATACCAAAGCAACGACGAAGTCCACGAGCAACATTATACTCACCGCCACCTTCCCAAGCACGGAAAGAACGAGCAGTCTTAATTCTGCCTTCACCCGGGTCAAGACGAAGCATAATTTCACCAAGAGAAATCATATCAAATGTACATTCTTCTTTTTTTCTTAAATTCAAATTCATAATTGTACCTCCGATTAAACACCAGAATAAGCTGAGAATCCACCATCAACACAGATACTTGTTCCTGTGATAAAGCTTGAATATGCCTCGTCACAAAGGAACAATAATGCACCTGAAAGCTCGTTTGCTTCACCAAATCTCTTCATAGGCGTTGCATTAAGAATCTTATTTGTTCTCTGAGTTGGTGTGCCGTCTTCATTCCAAAGAAGTGTTTTATTCTGGTTTGTTGAGAAGAATCCCGGTGCAATAGCATTTACACGAATTCCAACATCAGCAAAATGAACAGCCATAAATTCTGTAAAATTCTTAACTGCTGCTTTTGCTGCTGAATAAGCAGGAATTTTTGTAAGAGGACGATAAGCATTCATTGATGTTACCATAACGATACACGTGTTCTCTTTTTCTGCCATATCACGAGCAAAAACCTGTGTAGGAATAAGTGTTCCCAAGAAATTGAGGTTGAATACGAATGAAATTCCGCTTGCATCAAGGTCACAGAATGTCTTTATATCATCGTTTTTCTCGAGCAAATCAATTTTCTCAAGTGTTTCTTTTGCTGTTGTGCCTTTTGGGTTGTTACCGCCTGCACCGTTGAGAAGAATGTCACAAGTACCAAGTTTTTCGTTGACAATTGCTCTTGCGTTTTCCATACTCTCTTTTTCGAGAACATTACAGCCTACTGCAATAGCAACACCACCATCAGCATTGATTTCATCAGCAACTTTTTGCGCTGCTGCTTCATTCAAGTCAAGAACTGCAACCTTCACACCCTGTTTTGCAAGTGTTTTTGCAAAGTCACCACAAAGGACTCCGCCACCACCTGTAACTACTGCTACTCTACCTTTTAAGTTTTCGTGTACCATTATTTGCTCCCCTTTTCAACTGCTTCAAATAAACCATTTAAGTATGTTGCACCAAGTGCTCTGTCGAAAAGACCATAGCCCGGTTTTCCTGTTTCGCCCCAAATCATTCTACCATGGTCAGGACGAACATAGCCATCAAAGCCTGTATCTACAAGTGCCTTAACTACCTCATACATATCAAGACTACCACAATTTGAAATATGTCCGCTTTCTTCAAAGCTTCCGTCTTCCATAATCAAAATATTTCTGATATGCATAAATGCAATTCGGTTCATTGCACTATATTTTCTAATCATTTTTACCACATCATTTGATTTTGCACAACCTAATGAGCCAGTACAAAGGCAAAGACTATTTGCTTCACTATCAACAAGCTTTAACATTCTGTCAATGTTTTCTTCACAAGTGATAATTCTTGGAATACCAAAGATTGGATATGGTGGGTCATCAGGATGAATTGCCATTTTAACGCCACATTCTTCGGCAACAGGAATAACTTTTTTAAGAAATTTTTCAAGATTTTCCCAAAGTCCCTCTTCACCAAGTTCACCATAAGCTGAAATTAATTCTCTGACCTCTTCCTGAGTATAGCTTGAATCCCAACCTGGAAGATGAATATCATCCTTAAGTGGGTCAAGACCCTTCATCTGTTCCCAATACATAACAAGACTTGTTGAGCCATCTTCTGCCTCTTTATCAAGCTGTGTACGAGTCCAGTCAAAAACAGGCATAAAATTATATGTTACACATTTAACACCATATTTTGCGCAACGGCGGATATTTTCACAATAAACCTCTAAAAGCTCATCAACATTATCTCTGCCAAGTTTAATATTTTCGTGAACAGGAATTGATTCAACAACATCAAAAATAAGGCCATTTTCTTCGCACTGTTTTACCATTTTCTTGATTGACTCTTCTGGCCATACCTCACCCGGTTTTACATCATAAACAGCACTAACTATACTTTTCATATTTGGAATCTGACGAATGTATTGCAATGATATCGGGTCACTTTCGCCATAAGTCGGATCGTAGCCATGTCGTTCTGTGAGCCAAGGAGTTGTCTTACCAGTTTGTCTTCCTAAGACCGCTTGGCCTCCGACTTGGCTTTACATCATAAACAGCACTAACTATACTTTTCATATTTGGAATCTGACGAATGTATTGCAATGATATCGGGTCACTTTCGCCAT
>JAZSKT010000092.1:0-2165 GCA_045534995.1 Candidatus Fimenecus sp. | reverse complement strand
CGTCTTACTACTGATGTAAACTCTGTGCACCAAAGGATCGGTGTGCTGATTAGAATGCTTTTCCGCGCGCCTATTATGTTTGTAGTTGCTCTTGCAATCACTATCACAAAAAATCGTCAGGTGGCAATTCCGTTTGCGGTTACACTTCCTCTTATTGCATTAATTCTTGTCATTTTTGCACCAATTGTATTGGGACGTTTCAGAAAAATGCTTAAGATGTTTGACGGTTTTAATGCGTCTATTCAAGAAAATCTTACTAACATTCGTGTTGTTAAGGCATTTGTTCGTTCCGATTATGAAAAGGATAAGTTCAAAAAGTCTAACGATGCTTTGTTACAGGCAACTCTTCATGCTGAAAAACTGATGATTTTAGGTCAGCCTGCGTTCATGATTATAATGTTCGGCACAATTCTTGCCATCGTTTATATTGCGGCAAAGGCTATTTCGGCAGAAACTTTACTTATCGGTGACTTCTCTGCGATTTTCACTTATATCATGCAGATTTTAATCAACTTCCTTATGGTTGTTTTGCTTATTGCACAGTTCTTTATGTCACAGGCAAGTGCAAAGCGTATTCTTGAGGTTATCCAAGAAGTTCCTGATATAAGAGATGATGATGCTACGGTTACAGAGGTAAAAGACGGAAGTATTGAGTTTAAAAATGTTTCCTTTAAATATGACGGAGCACAGAAACCTGTAATCAAAAATTCGAGTTTCAAAATTGAAAGTGGCGAAATGATTGGTATTATAGGTGCAACAGGCTCTGCAAAATCAAGCCTTGTACAGTTGATTCCAAGACTTTACGATGTGACAGATGGTGAGATTTTGGTCGGTGGCGTGAATGTAAAAGATTACAAAATCCACGCACTTCGTGAGGAAGTTAGTATGGTGCTTCAAAAGAATGTTCTTTTCTCTGGTACAATCTCCGAAAATCTCCGTTGGGGTAATAAAAACGCAACTGACAAAGAATTGATTGCTGCTTGTGAAATTGCAGATGCACACGGATTCATATCATCTTTCCCTGACGGATATAATACAGATTTAAGTCAGGGCGGTGCTAACGTTTCAGGAGGTCAGAAACAAAGACTCTGTATTGCCCGTGCAATTCTTAAAAAGCCAAAAATACTTATTCTTGATGACTCAACAAGTGCTGTTGATACATTTACAGATTCAAAAATTCGTACAGGCCTTCGCGAGTGTATTCCTAACACAACCAAAATCATTATTGCTCAGCGTATTTCATCGGTTTCTGACTGTGACAAGATAATAATTCTTGAAAACGGAGCAATAAATGATATAGGAAACCACGAGGAATTGCTCAGCAGAAATGAGATTTATCAAGATATTTATGAATCTCAACAAAAGGGTAGTGACGACTTTGACGTGATGGGAGGTGTGTCATAATGGCAGGACCCATGGGAGGTGGCCCAAGAAGAGGCCCAAGAGGACCAGTGCAGAAACCTAAAAATGCAAAAGGTACTATTATCAGACTTTTTCGTTATATTTTAAAGCACAAGGGACTTTTCATTGGTATGCTTGTGTTTGCTGCAATCAGTTCACTTGCAACAGTTTCAGGCTCACTTTTTATCAAACCTATTGTTGACGATTATCTGACACCTATGGTAGGTCAGGAATTCACAAGAGAACTTGTAGCACCGCTTATCAGAATGATGATTTTTATGGGTAGTATTTTCCTTTGTGGTGCATTGGCATCTTTCGGACAGTCAAAGTGTTCTGTATGGCTCACACAACGCACATTAAACACTTTGAGAAAAGATTTGTTTGATGCTCTTTCTGATTTGCCAATCAGTTATTTTGACTCACGACCAAACGGCGAAATTATGAGCCGATTTACAAATGACGTTGAAACACTCCGAATGTTTATAAGCCAAGGTCTTACACAGTTTATTTCTTCAGGAATTATGATTGTGGGTTCTTTTTTCATTATGCTTTTCTTGAGTTGGCAGATGACACTTATTGTTATTGCAATGGTTATCGTTATGGTTTTCATCACAAGAACTCTCGGTAAAAAGAGTGCTTTCTTCTTTAAGAAACAGCAGGAACAGTTAGGTACAGTTAACGGATATATTGAAGAGATTATTGAAGGACAAAAGGTTGTTAAGGTGTTTAATCACGAGGGAGGGGTTGTTTCTCATTTTGGAGAT
>JAZSKT010000256.1:0-1895 GCA_045534995.1 Candidatus Fimenecus sp. | reverse complement strand
AAAGTCTGTGTATGCTTGCCTAACAAGTTTTTCTGCCTTTGTTGGCGGTGTGGCCTCTGGCACCTTAAAAGTCATTGTGTGACGGACATTCTTGCCGTTGCCGTCAAAACCACTTGAAACTGTAAAACGATAAGTATTCGGACCTCGTTGTACTACACCTTTAAAATTCATATTTTACTTCCTTTCTCAACTAACATTTCCTAAATTGGATAGTTGCTGACACATTAAATCAAAGTTTATAAATGCTTTCTTGCCCGAATACACGGCAGGGAGTTTATTTTCCCGTAGCATATTCCGTATTGCACTTTCGGGCAAGATTCCCGTTGCTGCCACTTGGCGAACGGTCATCATTCGTGGTAAGTGAGGAGTATTATTTTTATTTGCCATATTACTCATCCTTTCCCACTTCATCATTGACGAAATCAAATGTAAGTTGCTCATACTCGTCAAAATCGGGCTGAACCTCATTATCGTCAACAATGTGTGTTTCTTCCTTAAATTCTTTCGGTGCAAGAGATATACCAACTGCTTTGTATGACTTCTTGCCGTCAAAATATCGCACTTCTGCAAAAATTGTAACAAAGCGACCTTTGGTGTGTTCAGTCAGTTTTTTGAAATTAATACCTATATCGTTTTCAAAACACATAACCGAAACGAGTGGAGCATCTTTGCCCCGTATGTTCGAGTTGGCAAGGAATGAAACGGAATTATAACTTCCTCTGTCCGTTACCGAACGAACATAATCCTGAAACATAACAAAATCTTTTTCTGTGCCTGTATTAAGGCGAATTGGGTTGTACATAAGTACAACACCTCCTTTGGTAGAATTTTTTCGTGGGGAAACAAACAGACAAAGAAAAAGGCAGAATACACCGAGGGTATTTCCTCGGTGCATTCCGCCTTCATATATTAAATTCCACCAAATAAAAATTAAATAAATACCTAAAGAAAATCTATGTGTAAGTCACCCTACAATATAAAGTCTAACTATAGATTTTTATTTGTCAAGAAATTCGCAGAAAAATTTTTAAGATTTTGCACCGAGATAGATTTGTATGATATCGGACCTGTTTTCAGACCCGTGCGAAAGTCGGACACAACAGTCGCTTTTTGCTGTCCTGTCGGCTTTTTCGGGACTATAACCCAAGTCAATATAATGTTGATATTGCTTGTTGTAGTAGGCAATTATGGCTCCCTTACGCACACTATGATTACCACATTTTAAGACCGTCTTTGTGCCGATAGTCTTTGCTTGTGGGGTTGTGATTGAAAGAGAGGCAAGTTTCCTATTTAACCAACGATTCGCAGAATTAGGTTTGATGTTACCAAACAAGGACTCATTATCCCCTTTGTCAGATGTGAGCAAACGGCAAAAAGAATAAAACTCCTTGTCGGTGACCTCTATTAAATTTTTGCGGCCACCCTTATCCTTTTCAAGTAACACAAAAACCGTTTGCCCGTCATCGCCAAAGGTAATATGTCTTTTCTGTAAGACCGAAACTTGATTGACTCTGCAGCAGGTGTATGACGAGAAAATGAAAAAATTGCTCGAATGACAAGGTTTGCCAATAGAGTCTTTTATTCTTTGCACCTCATCAGGTGTCAAGGCAAATTCTCTTGTACTTGTCCTGTCGGGGATAAGTTCTGCATGGACTTTTGTCTCAAAATTGGTATGCACCCCAAAATGATGATTGATAACCCGTGACAATTTCATTAAATTGCTTTTATAGGTTTCAATGGTGTTAAATGAGCACCCGTCTTTTGCTTTGCTATCAAGCCACTCTTGACAGTGTGACGGGCGAATCTGTCGCACCTTGTCAATGTCGGGGTAATGCTCTTTGATGTATTCGCAGAGGTTGTGTGCCGTGTCAAGTAGGTTTGACTTGGCAGAGAAA
>JAZSKT010000180.1:0-2443 GCA_045534995.1 Candidatus Fimenecus sp. | reverse complement strand
CTTAACAAAAGCATCATTTGACATATATGCAATACTATCTTCTATGGCATACCCATATTTGGATGAACTCTTTTCTTCATTTTCTGTTGGCTGATTGCCAACTATAACAAGTTTGTCACCATTTATATAGATTTCCTGAATGAGCTCATTTTTTTCTAAATCTATCTGAGATGCTTCGGTCATTTTTTCACCTGTCACATCAACGATTGATATAGCTTTGTTCTCACCATTTACAATATAGAGGTAATTTCCGTCAGTTTTGATTATGTCACCTTCGTCAACATCTTTTTCTTGAGTATTTGTTGTGCCATGATTCTTGTTGGCAGATGTTGAGCCAGTTGTTGAACCATTAACATTTTCAGCAGTCGGAACACCGACTAAAGCATCGTCTTGAAAAAAACCTTCTTCATCAGAAAGTTCTATGGTTGCACCGTCTCCTTCTACTCCATAGAAAAAATCTGAAAATCCGTTATAAATATTATTTTTCTTTGCTTCCTTATGAAGTTTGTCGAATTTTTTATAAATCATATCATAAGACTGATAACGCATAACCTCTATTTTGTCACCGTTGTTATCAACAGGCACATCTTTCTGCTGAAGACTCGCATATACACCTACGATACCGACGACAAGAAGTAATGATGCTACTAATGGAACAAGCTTTTTTGCCACATTCTTTTTCTTGGGCATCTCTACGATTTCTGCCTTTGAATTTTCAATATTTGCCATAATATTTTCTGCGTTTAAACTTTCAGGTAATTTAACCTGCATTTTTTCGTTAAGCATATCTTTTGTTTTCTTCATTCTTATTCCAACTCCTTTCTGAGTTTTCCAAACGCTCTGCGTAATTTTGTCCTGACGGTTGCAGACGGTAAGTCCATCATTTTACCTATTTCGTGGGATTTAAACCCACCTACAACTGACAAAAGGACAATTTCACGAGAAATAGTATCAAGGTTATCAAGAGCCTCACGGACAGGCAGGGAAAATTCGATTTCGCTATCCGTATAGCCTGTATCCTCAAACTCGACTATGTAATTATTTTTTGAAAGAATCTTTTTACAGGTGTTTGAAAGGGATGAGAAAAGATATGATTTGAATTTTTCGGGTTTCCTTAAGGAATGAATACTTTTAAAGACCGATACTGCAGTATCCTGCACAGCATCCTGTGCATCATATGTATTTTTGCAAAGTCCAAGGGCAAATCGATACATATCGTTTGCATAATACTCATAGAGTTTTCCGTATGCATCCTTATCTCCTGACATTGCAGATAAAACAATGTTGTTTATTTCTTTGCTCATTTTCATACCTCCCTGTCTTTTTGTCCCTTTCATAATATAAGAGTAGCAAAAATGTGTTTTTGTTTCAACTTTTTGGAAAAATTTTTATTTATTGAAATTTTTTGATGTTTACTTTATAATTATTTCATTACATAAAAGGATTTTTTAATATGAAGCGTTCAACGAAAATATTTATAGTTATTCTTGTGGTGTTTCTTGTTCTCTGTTGTATTGATTTCAGGCCTTGGTTTTATGAGTTTGAGAGAAAGTACATTAACCCTGTTGATGAAACAAGAAAATCATATAATGTAGGTTCCTGCAAAAATATGCAGAAGGACCTTTACTATTTTATTATTTATCTCAACGATAACGAAAGTAAGTGGAATGAAAATGACAAAGCTGTTTTCACCGAGAAAAAATTTATTCCATCTATGCAATTCCTTTCACAAGAAGCCATAACATATAATATTTCTTTAGTGACAGAATTCAAAACACATCCTCACAATGATACGCAAGTCAATTATGATGGAATAATCGAAGCTGAAGCTGTTAAAAACGGTAGTCAAAGCGATATTTTCAGTCAGGTGGCTGAATCTATGGGATATGACTCGCCAAAAGAAATGAATGAATCCTTGCAAAAAGAATTGAATGTAAAACAGCTTGCATATCTGATTGTACTCAACAAGGAAGGTCGCTCATATAAATATGCACACGTAGAATCGAACAGAGAAAGATATGAATTCTGCGTTTTCTTTTCAAAATCCATCGGCTACACCGACGAAACCTGTTATTCCACAATTGCACACGAAATCCTTCACCTTTTCGGTGCGGAAGATTTTTATGACCCCTATGGCGATTTCCCCGAAAGAGAAAAACTCGCTATGGAGTTGTATCCTGATGACATTATGTTCGGCACAGTTGAGGATATAAATACTGTTAAAATCGGTGAATACACTGCCTATTCCGTGGGTTGGATTGATGAGTTACCACCGGAATGTAATACACCATTGTGGTGGGAATAATTAAAATAAAACACAAATTCACTCGGCTCCCCTTGTCAGGGGAGCTGTCTTTTCGCAAGAAAAGACTGAGGAGTAGTCAGTTTACATATTATCTATCTCTCCCTCCGTCACCTTACGGCGACACCTCTCTCGTCAGAG
>JAZSKT010000041.1:0-5237 GCA_045534995.1 Candidatus Fimenecus sp. | reverse complement strand
TTACTATACTAAATATTTAATCTTAAATGGTGTTTTGATGGATAATAAAAGAATTTTTAACAATGAACCTAAATCTGATAATAAAATAAAAATATTCATAATTACATTTGCAATTTTTATAGTGATTTTAGCAGTTTGTTCAGTAGTATTGTTTATGTATTCTCTGGATTTTGATATAAGCAATCTTGTAGAATCAACAACACAGGAAGAAACAACGACTGAAAATATAAGTGAGGTTTTTTCTGTTGACACTTTATCAGGTAAATCCAACATAATGTTCATTCTTACAGATGATAATGACACAGTAGAAACTGTTTTTTGTACACTTGTTGATTTTGATAATAAATCATTCAAGGTGAAACAGTTAGATGGTGATACACAACTTGCTTATGGAAATGTTTATAAAAGTGTAAATGGTATTTATAAAGAAGCTTCCTATGATGGCCTAATAAAACTTTTTTATGACCACTTGGGAGTTAAGATTGAGAAATATGCTGTTTTTAACACAGTAAATTCAAAGAAGTTTTTGTCTTCATTCAATGGAATATCAATAAAAGTAATTGAAAAAATTGATTATAAGTCAGCTGAATTTAATTTAGAACTTGATAAAGGCATACAAGAGATATCTGGTGAAAAGGCATTGAATTATCTTAAAGTTTGTGACGAAGAAAGTAAGGAACAAGTGATTTGTGAAATAATTTCCTCTTTGCTTAAACCCGAATATTCAAATAATGCTGACGTTTTGTTTAAAAACTTTGTAAATCATTCTGAAACAAATATTTCTGTTATAGATTTTTCCGAGTCTTTGGAAAATCTTATAACGTATTGTAATGCAGACGATAAATTTTTACCTTCACCATATACTTACGGAGAAACAAAATGAAAAGATTCCTTCCAATTATTTTAATTATAATAATTGTTTTATTAAGTGGACCGATTCAAGATGTATTTAATGATATTAACGAACAACGACAAATTGAAAAATATGAACCGACGGAACAAGAAATAGAAACATTCAAAGAAATTGCGAATGATAATACCTATTACTATTATAATAGTTTGGGTGAAAATGAAAAAAAAGCATATATCACTATGTATAGTTCTTTTATGAATTTTGATGATTCTTTTGTTATGGAAATATCACATAGCAAGGCAAAAGAAGTTTTTACGGCTGTTCTATACGATAACCCGCACATTTTTTGGGTTGACAATGAGTATGTATACGTTGAAAATAATAATTCTATTGAATTTACTCCAAGTTATCGTCACACACCAGAGCAAGCACGTGAAATAAGCGAACAATTAGACAGTAAAATTGAAGGAATTACGTCTTCCGTAAATGCTTTATCATCAGAATATGAAAAAGAACTATATATTCATAATTATGTTTGTGAAAATACGATTTATGATGAGAATAGCGAAGACGGAGATAGTGCTTATGAGGCGTTGTTGGAAGGAAAGGCTATTTGTGAAGGCTATTCAAGAGCAATACAAATATTGCTTGACGCGGTGGATATTGACAATTATCTGATTGTGGGTAACGGCACAACCGATGGAAAAACAGAGCCTCATATGTGGAATGTGGTTAGCATTGATGGTGAAAGTTATCACTTGGATTCAACATGGAATGATACCTGTGTTGAGGATATGGTCGCATATTTTTATTTTAATGTTACTGACGAATATATAAAGCGTGACCACTCTGACTTTGAACCTGTGAATAATTTTTGCTTTTCTGATTCAGCAAATTATTTTGTTATAGAAAAAGCCAATGTTGATTCATATAGTAGATTCGGTACTCATATAAATCGAAGCGCAGAAACATTAAAAGAAGGTCAGAATTATGTTGAATTCTTTTTTGTAAATCCCACAGATTATCAAAAAGCAATCAAAGATATTGAAAACGATAATGGTTTCTTTAACTATGTTTCGTCTGCTGTATCTCAAAGTGGCAGAAATCTGGATTCTAAAAAGATAGACTATTATACAGTTGAAGATTACAACTATTTATGTATTGTGTTTAAAGAGAGATGATAAAATGGATAAACAGAGAATAGAAAAAGCATTTCGCGAGATTTTACTTGCAATAGGTGAGGACCCTGACAGAGAAGGACTTCAGGAAACTCCAAAACGTGTTGCAAATATGTATGAAGAAATTTTTTCAGGACTTAATGAGAATCCTGAAAAGCATCTTAAAATGTTCCGTGAGGGACAAAGCGATGAGATTGTTATAGTTCGTGATATTCCAATGTATTCAATGTGTGAACATCACTTTTTACCTTTTGTTGGCAAAGCACATATTGCATACATTCCTAATGATGAAGGTCTTGTTATCGGACTTTCTAAACTTGCAAGAATAGTAAACTCATATGCGCGTCGTCCACAATTGCAGGAGCGTCTGACTGCACAGATTGCTGATTTTATTCAGAAAGAAATGAATCCAAAAGGTGTTGCTGTTGTAGTTGAGGCGGAACATCTTTGTATGACCATGCGTGGAATAAAAGCAGCCGGGTCACAGACGCAGACATCTGCACTGCGAGGAACGATGAGAAAGGACGCACGAACAAGAGCCGAAGTAATGACTTTGTTGGGATTAAGATGACTTTTTCAGGAAAAAACTTTAATTTTGAATTGGGAAAAAAGACATATATAATGGGTATTCTTAATGTTACATCGGATTCATTTTTTGATGGTGGAAAATATAATTCACCCGAAAAGGCCTTATTGCAAACAAGAAAGATGCTTGATGAAAGTGCTGATATTATTGATATCGGTGCTAATTCCACACGCCCGAATCACACCGTAATTTCTTCTGAAGAAGAACTCGAAATTATTAAACAGTATTTACCATTGATTTCAAACGAAACTAATGCTGTTATATCGGTTGACACCTTTTATACAGATGTTGCAGAATATGCTTTGAATAACGGTGCTTCAATAATCAATGATGTATGTGGAATTTTCAATCCCCAAATGGCGCAACTTGTTAAAGAGTACGACTGTGGCTGGGTTATAATGCATACAGGTGGTGGCGATTCATCCACAATCGGCAATTATGAAGAAGATATTGTAAACGAAGTAAATGAATACTTTTTTGAAATGAAAAGAAAGTGTGAAGCTTTTGGTATAAAAAAGAGTCAGCTGGTTTTTGATGTGGGTATTGGATTTGGTAAGTCACACCAACAGAATTTAAGATTAATTAAAAATATGAATGAGATAAAAACAGAAGGTATTGCATTATTGACTGCACTTTCGTCAAAAAGAGTTGTTGCTAATTCGACTGGTGCTGAAAAAGAAGAATTAGTATATGGCACAATTTCAGCTAATTCATTGGCAATTTGTGGCGGAAGTGATATTATAAGAGTTCATAATGTACGCGAAAATGTTTTAGCAGCAAAAATGGCAGATGCAGTTGTGAGAGGGACTTATGGATAAAATTATTGTTAAAAATTTAAAATTATTTTGTTATCATGGTGTTAATCCTGAAGAAAAACAAGATGGTCAGAATTTTGTTTTTGATATAGAAGCAGGGGTTGATTTGTCTTTACCATGTAAAACAGATAATGTTGAAGATACCGTCAGTTATGCAAAAATAATAAAAACAGTCCGCAGAGTAGCACAAAGCGAAAAAAATGATTTGATAGAACGCGTTGCACAAAGAATTGCTGATGAAATTTTCTCGGAATTTGATATGGTAATTTCATTGATTGTTACTGTTAAAAAGCCGGAAGCACCTATTAAAGCCGATTTTGACTATGTTGCTGTTTCAATTGAGAGGTCACGGGTATGAAAGCATATTTAGGAGTTGGTACAAATATCGGCGACAGAATGAAAAACATTCAGGATGCAATTGATTCATTAAATCTTATACCGTTGACAACAGTTACTTCTGTTTCGGATATTTATGAAACAGACCCTGTGGGATATGATAATCAAGAAGATTTTTTAAATGCAGTTTTAGAGGTTGAAACTGAACTTAATGCAGATAATCTTTTAGGTGCAGCACTCGGCATTGAGGCAGGTCTGGGGAGAGTCAGGAAAATAAAAAACGGTCCTCGCATTATTGATATAGATTTGTTATTGTATGAGAATGAGGTAATGAACACAAAAACATTGATTTTACCTCATCCAAGAATGATGGAAAGAAATTTTGTTCTTAAACCTTTGCTTGATTTGGACTTTAATAGTTCAATTATTAGCCGTGAAATAGTTGAAAGTATACATACTGACGATGGTGTAAGATTCTTTTGTTCAAAAGAAAAGTTAAACATAAATAAATAGTTTTTGGTGGGTTATGAATTTTATAATAATGGATTTGGAGTGGAACAACTCTTATAATAAGGCCACTCAGAAGTTTATAAATGAAATAATAGAGATTGGTGCTGTAAAATTAGACAGTCAATTAAATGAAGTCAGCACATTTTCAGAGTTAATCAAACCGGTTATTTCAAAAAAACTTCGTTCAAGAATAAAAAACTTAACAAATATTTCTAATGAAGATGTACGTGCAGGAAGACCTTTTTCAAAAGTGATGGAAGATTTTGAAACTTGGGCAGGGGATGACTGTGTTGTTATGTCCTGGGGAGATACAGATATAAGAACTCTTCTTACAAATTATAAATGGTTTCTGAAAAAAGACGGAATTGACTTTATAAAAAAATATGCCGATTTACAGAAATATTGCCAATGCTTTATAAATATGGAAAATGTTCAGCAGGCAGGACTTTCTTATGCAGCAGAATGTTTAGAAATTGACCCTGAAAAATATCCTCATCACAGAGCGCTTGATGATAGCTTTTTAAGTGCAGAATGTTTTAAAAAGGTGTTTGATGAAGAAAAACTGAAAGAGTTTATAAAGGTCTGTGATAATGATTTTTATGCCCGTTTACTTTTCCGCCCTTATGTGATTAAGAATAAGAATGACCCATTGATTGATAAAAATCTGTTTAATTGTTATTGTGATATATGTGGTGGTAAAGTCGAAGTGATAAAAAAGTGGAAGTTTACCAATCAATCATTCAGAGGTGTTTTTTACTGTGATAATTGTGACCGTGAATTTCGAGTTAATTTAAGAGTTAAAAAGTTTTTCGATTACATAGATGTAAAAAGAAATTTTTCTGAAATAATCCGTACAACAGGGAACAATACTGAAAATATAATTAAAGAACAAGAATAAAATCTCCTGATTTTTAAACAGGTTATAGCTTGGTCGAATGCGACAGGCTCTTTTTTCTATT
>JAZSKT010000059.1:0-4984 GCA_045534995.1 Candidatus Fimenecus sp. | reverse complement strand
AAGGCGTCACCGCCAAGATAAACTGCATCTGCACCGTACATCAAAGCGGCTTCGAGTCGCTCTCTGTCACCGGCAGGAGCTAATAATTCAGGTATAATCATTTTATCTTATCACTTTCCTGCGTTTATTTTATCTACTTTTTTTAAATTGGCTTTGTGTTCATCATAATCTTTAGCCATATAGATTTCGCCATTCTTATCATGAACGAAGAAATAATATCCTGTGTTTTCAGGATGAAGAGTCGCTTCAATAGCATCTAATCCCGGATTACAGATAGCACTCGGAGGCAATATATCCTTAAGTGTCACACCGCCACGTGTGTTGTTCGTGTCGTAGTTTTCCAGATATTTTGACAGTTTTTTTACATTGGTTTCGCGTTTTGCAATAGTGTTTTGATAATATTTAACAGTAGCATCGCAACCAAGACTTGCATACAAACCGGAACGGTTGATTCGGTTGTGAAGAGCAGACGAAATCAATACAAACTGACTCTTACAATTACCTTCTTTTTCTACAATTGAAGCAAGAGAGATTATATCATCAATGGTCATACCGAGTTCGGTAGCCCGTGCGGCGTATTCTTCTGTCCAACGTTTGTTGAAAGCATCAAGGAATTTACGTATGACATTTGCAGGTTCAGCGCCCTGTTCAAATTCATAGGTCGCAGGGAATAAATAACCCTCAAGCACACAGTATCTGTCTTTTACATCATCCAACTTGGCAATAAATTCATATTCGTTACCGAAATCCACAGTATTAAGAGCTTTGTACAGGGATTCGGAAGTACATACATTGTTTTTTTCTAACCTTTCGAAAACCTGGTCAACGGTAAATCCTTCAGGTATTGTAATGCTGACAAGAGCACCTCTTGTACTGCTTGTCTTGAAACGAGTCAGCATTTTTTCAACGCCCATATCGTCTGTGAAATAATAAATACCGGATAAATAGTTATCGTCATTAAAGCCCATAAATTTGGCGAATATGTTACAGAAAATACTGTTTTTAATAAGTCCTGCCTTGTCAAGGACTCTGATTGCTTCTGATGTGTCAGCATTATCGGGCAGAATAACTTCAATCGTTTCTTCGCCATCACGGTTAATAGCGAGAACGTCATTGATACAACTGATTGCACAACAAGAGATAATAATAGCAACAAGAAGACAGATACCCATTGTTGTAAATGACTTTCTGTTTTCCTGGAAAGTATTTAAAACAGAACCGGCAAAATCATTAAAATCGAAGGATTTTGTCTGTTTCTGTGCATTGTTTTCCTGTGATTCATTTTCTGTCTGAGGTTTAATCTGAGCATTAATATTTGATTTAACATTGGTTGCAACGGTTTTTACCTTGTTTGCAACATCGGTTGCAAAAGACTTTGCGTAGTCAATATTAACGGTAAATTTGCCCCTGCTGCGTGGATTTGTATCCTGCTCGAATGTAGGTGCAGGCTCATCTTTGCGGACAGGCTCTTCAAAGGCATTCATAAGGTCAATGTCAAAAGAATCTTCATTGTATTTTGGCATATATGGTGTATTATTGCCTGTTGAAGATGTTTTTTTGGGCACGGAGGGTTGCTTTTGTGCTGAATTTTCACGCTTTACCACAGGCACAGTACGTACTTGGTAGCCACCACGTTCCTTTGAATTACTTTTTTGTGTATTTTTGGGTACGGAAGGTTGCTTCTGCACTGATTTTTCACGCTTTCCGGCAGACACGTTACGTACCTGATAATCACCGTATTCATTCAAAAGGTCCTCAGTGCTTTTTGTGGTTTTTGATTGTGCAGAGGGCTGTTTTCTCACAGGCTTACTGCGTATTGATTCGCCACTGTATTCATTTAAAAGGTCCTCATAGGAATTGTTTGAAAATTCATCTTGGAATTTATTCACAGGATTACCTCCTTTGTTGAGCTTTGTGTCACTATAATATTTACTTTAATATCATATTCATCGGTGGGCAAGGTGTCTGTCAATAATTCTTCATAGCACGGACAGATGCTCACACCGTTAAAGTCCTTTAAAAATCTGTCATAATAGCCTTTGCCGTAGCCTATGCGATAACCTTTTTCGTCAACTGAAAGGCAAGGCACTATGATAATGTCGTTTTCGCCAGGTTTATATTCTTTGCAGTAAGGTTTCGGCTCTAAAATACCGTACATTCCAATCTGCAAATCACATTCGGAATCAACCTTAAAAAATTTCATTTTTCCCATATTGTCAATACAAGAAGGATAGAAAACACTTTTTTCTTCCTTATGACAACGCTCGATTATGAAACGGGTGTCAAATTCCTCGTCGGATGATGCAAAGACGAGAACCTGTTCTGCATTTTTAAAGTAATCAGACTGGATTATCTTTTTGCTGATTTGCATTTCGTATATTACTTTTTTATCTCTTGGTATATCCTTGCGCTTTTCTTTAAGCGCTTTTCTCATTTCTTTTTTATCCATTGTATATCTGCAAGGATGCACGAATTTTCTTTACTTCAAGAGGATTTGTAAGCCTTTCTGCAATCTGCAGACCGAATTCAACAGCACTTCCCATACCTTTTGCGGTAATGAAATTGCCGTCTTTCACAACGAAGTCCTTTGAAACTTCTGCACCGAAAAGTTCTTCTTCAAAACCGGGGAAACAAGTTGCCTTTTTACCCTCTAAAAGTCCTTTGTGGCCTAAAATTGACGGAGCAGCACAAATTGCACAAACTAATTTATCATTTTCGACAGCCCAGTCAATAGCTTTTTGTACAACTGCGCTTTTTTCAAGATTTAATGTTCCGGGCATACCACCGGGAAGCACAATAGCCTCTACTTTTTCGTCAAGGATTAAATCTCTTTCATAAATATCAGCGGCAACGGGAATCTGATGTGAACCAATCACAAAATCTTCACCTACGCCAACGCTTATAACTTGGAGTTCTGCTCGTCTTAACACGTTAACAACTGCCAATGCTTCAATTTCTTCAAATCCAGGTGCTAAAAAAACATAAATCATATTTTTCACTCCAATGTAATGCCAATATAACAATTAATATACTTGATTTTATCGTTTTCAGTTTTAATCATAGCAGGGCAATAATCTTCACCAAAATTTATGTTGCCCTGAATGACCGTTCCTGCTTTTTTATATTTTTCAGGAATGTTTTCATAATTCCCTTTTGCATTTCTGATAACTGTTTCTTCGTCACGGAATACAAGTCCGAAACTGTTAACCTCACCACCATAAACGGTGCAGGAATTTTTCCAATATTCTATAACTGAACTGTCAAATTCAATCTGACAGTCACAATTCAACAATTCTCTTTCAGGTGGAATTGTATCATCCGTAATATGAACTCTGCTGATGCCGAAAGGAACAAAACCACAAGTTTCATAGTAGTCGAACAAAGATTTTTCAGCAGGGACAAGAAAGAGAAAATCAAAATTATTCTCTATACAGTAATCATATGAAAAATCAAGGAGTTTTTTCATATAACCTTTGCCTCTGTGAGCATACTTTGTCATGGCACAGTAAACGCATTTCCCTTTGTATTCACCGATTGTGCAAGGCAAAAGGAAAAGTGAAGAAACAATTTCACCGTCAATTTTTATGACAGGCGTTAAGGTTGTGTCATAAATGCTTTCAAAAAAGTTTTCTACAACTTGAATTTCTTCAAGAAAAATGCTTTGCCACATTTGTTTTAATTGGGTTTTGTCATTTCTGTCAGCAAAAGTAATCATAAACTATCCTTTATATGTTGCCGAATATTTGATAACAAGTCGATGTGGGTGATAAGAAAGTTTTGCTCGTCTCAGCCCCTCGCTACCCGTATCTTCTTCTCGATTGATAAATTCATATCTGTCCTGAAGCTGTCGTGCAAATTCACGATTTATCATCTGGTAAGCACCACGGACATTTCCGTATGCTTTTTCAACATGTGTGCAGAATGTGTTGTTATTGAGCCTTTCACCAAATGTGAATGCAACAATTTCACCTTGAATTGTAAGCACTCCGCCTTCAAAATCTAAATCAAAATAATTTTTCAATGCCTTTTGAATGGCAAGACTTTCGTCGGTGATTTCTTCAGGATTTTTCTGTAAATTTAAGCCTTCCCAATGCTTGTTGAGAAGTAAACATTGTTCAATATTATTCTCGTTTATAGGTTCATATTTCCAATCGAAATTTTTCTCGAAATATGAAATGTGATTTTTCTTGCTGTGATATTTTCTTCCCTGTAAATTTGCCAAATCTTCTGATTTGTAAACATAGTCAAAAAAATCTCGTGTTTCTTGAATTTCAAATTGATTTGGGAAAAGGAAGTGGAGTTCATCCTTATCTTTTTCCGTCATACCGAAAAATTCCAACTCTATATTATTCTTTTTTGTGTATTCAATGAGTTTTTCGATAGTGACTTTTTTGTCACCGTCACCAACAGGATAGCAGAAAACAGGCTTGTCCGTAAAATCGGCGGAAACAAAAATTCCGTTATCATTGAATATTTTGTTGTCATATATATCAGACCACATATAAATATTGCCGAAACAGTATTCACAGCAATCTGTCTGTCCTTTTAAAAAGGCTTCTTGTACCCAATCTTTGTCGGCAAGGGTAGGTGTATGGAAATTCATTAAATAATCTCCTTAACGATATTGTAGATAGTATTTCCGATTTCTTCTATTGATAATGGTTCATCACCGTTAAAGCACTTAACAACGCTCCAACCGAATTTTTCCGCAGTATAAAGTGCAGCCTCACGACAGGACTTAAGATAACTGACATTAGCCTCGTGAACATCTTTTTTAGTTTCCTCGCCGTTATATCTCTTTGACATAAGGCGTTGAGAAATATCCACATCCATATCAAGATAGATAACAGCATCAGGCTTTGGAATTTCCATCATTTCATATTCTGTGTGGAAAAGCCAGTCAAGATACTTGTCCCAATCTTCTTTAGGGAGCTTTACTGTCTGGTGAACAGCATTTGATGTAGTATATCGGTCAGCAAGAATA
>JAZSKT010000227.1:0-6926 GCA_045534995.1 Candidatus Fimenecus sp. | reverse complement strand
CATATCAAGAGCCTTACCTGTAGCATCCTGATGAAAAGAAACAAGACAAGGAAAACCTTTGCCTGATTGATATTCGGAACGAACTGTATGACCAGGTCCCTTAGGAGCAATCATAGTAACGTCAACGAATTTTGGTGGGTTGATACAACCGAAATGAACATTGAAACCGTGAGCGAACATAAGCATATCGCCCTCCTTAAGGTTTGGTTCAATGTCTTTCTTATACATATCAGCCTGTAATTCGTCATTGATAAGAATCATGATGATGTCAGCTTTTTTTGCAGCTTCACTTGCTGTGAAAACTTCAAAGCCCTGCTTTTCAGCCTTTGCCCATGACTTACTGCCTTCGTAAAGACCGATAATAACATTACAGCCTGATTCTTTAGCATTAAGAGCGTGAGCGTGACCCTGGCTACCGTAACCGATAACTGCAATAGTCTTGCCGTCCAATAATCCTAAATTACAATCTTCTTGATAAAACATTCTCTGTTGTGACATAATAAAAATCTCCTAAAAATAAATATTTTGAGTTGTTTGACATCTTGTTTGCGTTGTCATACAACATATTATATACGATAATACAACTTTGTCAATACTTTTTTACAAATTAATCAAAAGAAATTTGCTCATTGAGTACCGCATGGTGCAAATGTATGGTAACAGCACTTTTTACACCCACAACATCTCTCATTTCAAGAAATTTCATAATCATAATATGGTCTTTATATGCTTCTTCAGCAATATTCTCAAGATTGAAATTCAATTCAATGGTCTTTTGAATGGTATTTGTAAGAATAGGGAGGAACTGACTTAAAAACTCATTGTGTGATGCCCTGAGAATTGCTCCGTGAAAAGCACTTTCGGACTCAATTCGTTTTTTGCCTGACGGGTCTTTTTTTATTTCATTCTGACAAATTTTACCAAGTCGCAAAATCTCGTTGATTTCCTCGTCAGTTGCTCTTTTACAAGCAAGTGCAGCAGCCTCAGGCTCAAAAATTAAACGAGTTTCATATAAGTCACGGAGGGTAACTTTTTTCTTCATAAAATCATTAACATCAATATCCTGTGAATATTGGTCGATTTCCTCTGCGACATAAGTCCCTTTTCCGCGCTTGACAACAAGAACACCATTTGAAATGAGTGTCCTTATAGCTTCACGAAGTGTTGTACGGCTTATTCCCAATTCCTGTGAAAGTTCATTTTCATTAGGCAACTTTTCACCGTATTTATATTTATGCTCCTCAACAATCATCTTTTTGAGTGTTTCAGCAGTTCTTTGTGACAAATTTTCCATTGAATTTTTCTCCATTCATCGAAAATATTAAAACAACTATACACCATATTTTTAAAAATTTCAAACAATTTTTTTATAAAACAACAAGGCGAGGGTTTGAACCTCGCCTAATTTCTATGTGTGTGAACTTGTCTGCTTATGTTATTTTGACTTGATTTGGCTCGTAATAATGTGAGCAATTGCTTTTGAGCCTTTTGTAATGTATTGACCGATATTTCCTGTAAAACCTGTTAAAACAGGATTCTTCAAGTCTTTTTCGTTAATTCCGTCAGCAGAGCCTTCTCTAACTGTAATGTTGTCACTTGTAAAAGGAACAATACAGTTTTTATCTGATGCGGTAATTAGTGCGCCGTCTGCAAATGCACAAATTTCATTTTTCTCATTATCAGAAAGTCCATTCTTTGACATTGGATACATACCCAATATAGCAGTTTCGTGGCTTCCGTTATATGACGGCGCAATACTTTTACCTTGTGCTGCAACAAGTGTATAAATATCTAAAACTTGATCCTTAGCTCTGCCATAATGATGTCTTTGATTACCGTAATAAGTTCCAAAAGGATTCATTCTAACTGTTTTGTCTTTTTCCAGTCGCATAGGACAATGTGCCATTGAAGAAAGGACCTGACGAGCATTTGCAACAATTATACCGCCATTTTCGTCATAAAGACCTACAAATCCACCTGTTAGATGATGGTTAAATGAATCAATATGGTCATTTTTAGCATCACATTCATGGAAAGATTGTGTTCTGTATGAAGAAACATCATCCATAAAGTTTCGTTTAATTACAGAAACATCTCCGTCTAAAATTGGTGTTATCTGGAACGGAACGGTTTCAACCCATTTCATATCACTGTATCTGCCAAGAGCAGAGTTTTCAGTTGAAATTGAAGTTGTTTCAGCTGTGTACGGATATGTAACTGAAGTTCGAATATAAATAGCATCAGAAAAAGATGTTTTGAAGAAGTCGTAAGTATATTTACCTGCCTTAAGTTCCTTAGGTAAGTGTATTTCGCCCTGCACTCTAATTCCTTCGCCGTCACCCGCAAGGTAAAGGGGACTAACTTTGATATTTTGGAAATTATATTTCTTACCGTTGTAAGTAATGTATGACTGTAAAAAGTCATAATTACCTATTTTTTTGCCGTCAAACTGTGCAAAAGCAATATTGCCATTTGGAGAAAACATAAGTGAAACTCGAGGTGTTTCAAGAAGATTTTTAAAGACCGTTTTCTCTTTCTTGCCGTCAAAACCTACTTCCAATTCATATTTCTTTTGCTTTTTCTTGAACTTCATCATTAAGAACGCAGAAGAACAGATGTCATCAGTTGGTACAGCAACAAAACTTTCAAGTGCATCTGACTTAAGTGTCAAACAAGAAATATCAGAGATATCTTTTTTTATTTCAATTTGTACACATTGTAAGAGAGAATCACTTGTATTGTATACTGTAATTTTTTCAGTTGTTGGCATTGCGGATATTTCATCAAAAACAACATTGTCACTGAGTTCGAGTGCTCTCTTTTCTCTTTGAATATTCAGTACAGGCGTTGCAAGGCCAAAGTGAGTAGTTGAAAGTAAAAGAACTCTGTTTTTGAATGATGGTGAAAGCATATCACGATTACTTGTGACCTTTGCCATTGCTCTTGCTCGTTCAATTCGGGTCCATATTTTTCTGTTAAAAGGTTTTTCGGACCAAGAGGCATAACCTGTAAAATTACCGTCAGCAGTATCGTGAGTAAAGTCAATTTTGCCAACCGGTTTATGCGTTTTAATATAACCGCCCGGAGTATCAAAAACAACATACGGTAAGTCTGCAACTTCCTTAACAAGACCGTGAATACCATCTGTGTTAGCAATTTTGCCTGTAAAATTACCAATGTCAAGTGTTTCCCAGAAAATTGCATCAGCGTCCATATTTATAAACAAGAAAAGGTCATTGTTGATTTCGCCTGTTTCTTGTTTTTTTCGAAGGTCCTTAACCCAAGCACGAAGACATCCTGCGTCACAAACATCTGAGTTGCTGTAAGTTGGGATTATAGTCATACTTTCGCCTTTATAGGTATATGTGAGAGGATTAAATGCCTCTTCGTCCGAGAGCTTCGGTACAATAGTTCTAAAAGCATCAAAGGGAACACAACTGTAATAAAGACAAAGAGCTTTAATTCCCAATTTATTATATAAACTAACTTGTGACGGTGTAAACATTACTTCTTGTGGACGTACAATTTTTTCGCAAGTGCCGAATATATCTTCAAGTCCGCTTCCGTCTTCATTTGTAATAGCAAGGTTAATGCTTTCACAGAATTCATCTTCAGTCATAGCGGAAAGAGCACCATTGTTGTATCCCATAATTATATTTTCGTCACCATATTTTAAGACACGCTCTTTCATTTTTTCGATGATATCAGGAGCATATTCAGGAAGAATTTTTTGTAACGAAAAGAAATTTTCCGTGTCCCAAGTACCTTTTACGGGTATTCCTTGTTCGTTGAATTCCGTAAGAGTATCAAGGATTTTTCTAATTATTCTAATATCAGAGCCAAACCCTAAATTGTCATTTGTGTCACCACGGTAAGAGTGGTAACAGTTAACGTGAAAACCATAAGCAATATGTATTTTATTATCAAGCATTTTCTTTCCAACTTTCATTTAGAATTCGTACAGATTCTTTTTAATTATATCTTTTTAAATATAATATCATATCAAATTTGCTAAAACAATGATTAAATTAAATTTACTTGGATAAATAATCTGAATTGTTTTTTAGTTTCCCCCTTGCAAAAACTCACACATAGGTATAAAATAAAAGAATATTGTAAGGTGGGGGTCCACCGTAAACAAACGGAGGCAAAAGCTATGAACTTAAGAAGTGAAAATGTATTACAAGGTGTTGAAAGAGCACCTAACAGAAGCCTTTTTTATGCAATGGGCTACACAAAAGAAGAACTTGAAAGACCTTTGATTGCCGTTGTGTCAGCACACAGCGAAATCGTTCCCGGTCATATTCATCTTGATAAAATTACAGAAGCTGTTAAAGCGGGTGTCCGTATGGCAGGTGGTACCCCTGTTATGGTTCCTGCAATTGGTGTTTGCGATGGTATCGCTATGGGACATGTTGGTATGAAATACTCACTTGCATCTCGTGAACTTATTGCAGACAGCGTTGAAACAATGATTATGGCACACGGATTTGATGGTGCTGTACTCGTTCCAAACTGTGACAAAATTGTTCCAGGTATGATTATGGCTGCAGTTCGTCTTAACATCCCTGCAGTTGTATGTTCAGGCGGACCTATGATGTCAGGCCTTATTGATGGTGTTGAAACATCACTCTCAAAAATGTTTGAGGCTGTTGGTTCAAGAAAGGCAAACATTATTGATGATTGCAAACTCTTGGAATTTGAAGAAAATGTTTGTCCGGGTTGTGGCTCTTGTTCAGGTATGTACACAGCAAACTCAATGAACTGCCTTGCGGAAGCAGTTGGTATTGCACTTCCCGGTAATGGCACAATTCCTGCAGTACATAGCGGTCGTATTCAGCTTGCAAAACACGCAGGTATGGCAATTATGAACCTTGTTGAAAAAGACATTAAGGCTCGTGACATTATCAATGAAAAGTCAATCCGCAACGCATTGGCTTGTGATATGGCTCTCGGTTGTTCATCAAACAGCGTTCTCCATCTTCTTGCTATTGCTAATGAAGCAGGTGTTCCTGTTGACCTTCAGATGTTTAACGAAATCAGCGCAAAAGTTCCTAACCTTTGTCATTTAGCACCTGCAGGCGGAACTCATATGCATGACCTTAACAATGCAGGTGGTATTCCTGCTGTTCAAGCAGAACTTGCAAAGAAGAATCTTCTTGATTTGTCACTTATTACTGCAACGGGTAAAACTGTTGGCGAAAATATTGAGGGTGCTTATATCAAGAATACAGATGCTATTCGTCCTATTGAGAACCCATACAGCGAAACAGGTGGTATTGCAATACTTTGGGGTAATATTGCAAAAGACGGTTGTGTAGTTAAGCGTTCAGCAGTTGCTCCTGAAATGCTTGTTCATTCAGGTCCTGCAAGAGTATTTAATTCAGAAGACGAAGCTATTGATGCAATTTACAACGGTAAAATCGTTGATGGTGATGTTGTTGTTATCCGTTATGAAGGTCCTGTTGGCGGTCCTGGTATGAGAGAAATGCTCAACCCAACATCAGCACTTGCAGGTATGAAACTTGATAAGACAGTAGCGTTAATTACTGATGGTCGTTTCAGTGGTGCATCTCGTGGTGCTTCAATCGGTCACGTTTCTCCTGAAGCAGCCGTAGGCGGTGAAATCGGTCTTATCTATGAGGGCGATATTATTGAAATTGATATTCCTGCAAGTAAAATTAATGTTCAGGTTTCTGACGAAGAACTTGAAAACAGAAGAAAATCTTATGTTAAGCCTGAACCAAATGTCAAGTCAGGTTGGCTTGCTCGTTATTCAACACTTGTTTCTTCTGCAAAAGACGGCGCAGTTATGAAGAAGGTGTTTTAATTATGTCAAAGGTTGTAAAAATCAAGTCCCAATTAAAACAGAATAAAAACAAAACATTTTTAAAAGTTGCTATGGCTTTTGTACTTGCGTTATTTTGTGTAGGTGCAGGTTTAGGAATGTTAGTTGCAATTCTTTTGAAAAAATCCACAATTCATATTGCGGTTCCTATTGTTTTTCTTGTTTTGGCATTGATTTTTATTGTTGCATTCCTTGTTTTTCGTAAGAAATACGGAATTTTACAATCAGGTGTTCGTGGTGAAGAAACGACGCTTAAAATTCTTCAAAAACTTCCGAAAGAATTTACCGTGCTTACAAATCCCGTAATTCTTAATCGTGGAGTTACAATGGAACTTGATTTTGTAGTCATTGGTAAAAACGGAGTATTTATTGTTGAATCTAAAAATCATCGTGGAATTATAAGTGGAAAAACCTCAAAGCTTAATTGGAAACAAGTAAAACACGGCAAAAATGATAAGGTTTATGAAAAGGAAATTACAAATCCTGTAAAACAGTCTTATCGTCAATGCAAAAGAATGGAAGAATTGTTCAAAGATTTTGATATTACTGCAAATGTTTATCCAATTCTTTATTTTGTTGATAACAGAACTGAACTTAAAATTCTTGATGATGCAAATTTGGATGTAGCAATTTTCAATAAGGAAGAGCCAATGCTCAAGTTTATTCAGAATACCAAAGGCAGAGAAACAGTAAGTTCTAATGAACTTGCAAAAATTATCCGTTTCTTTAAGAGATAACATATTGTCCATAATATCCACATATATTAAAGTGGTGATATTATGGACAATAATTTTTATGATAGAAATACAGATAGAAAAAGAACAAAAGAAAATGATAAACCCCAAAATATAATGACAAAGGTGATTGTTGTTCAGCTTGTTTTATCGCTTGTGGTGTCAGGTATTCTTTTTGCAATTTGTAAAACGGACAGCAATCTGTCAAACGGAATAAAAAGTTTTTATATGCAAATATGTGAAAATGATATAGCTGTTTCGAGTATTATTGATGTATTTAAAGGTGTTGTAAAACAGACTTTTGCACCAGCAGTTCAAAGGGAAGAAACTACTAAAAAAGCAGT
>JAZSKT010000054.1:0-8861 GCA_045534995.1 Candidatus Fimenecus sp. | reverse complement strand
TGGTGTTATTGTTGTTCTTATGAACAAAGCAGGTGGTAGCCGTGCATACGGTGAATGGGCAAAGAAAAAGATTAAGTCTAGAAAAGGTGCGATGCTTGCAACTTTCGGTCTTGGCGCTTTAATCTTTGTTGATGACTATTTCAACTGCCTTACAGTTGGTAGCGTTATGCGTCCTGTAACAGATGCTCATAAGATTTCTCGTGCAAAACTCTCTTATATTATTGTTGCAACAGCAGCGCCTATATGTATTATTGCTCCAATTTCATCTTGGGCGGCAGCAGTAAGTGGTGTTGTTGAGGGTACAGATGGTCTTGAGCTTTTCATTAAAACAATTCCATTTAACCTTTACGCTTTACTTACAATCGTAATGGTTGTTATGATTTCTGCACTTAACATTGATTTTGGTCCTATGAGAAAGCACGAAAAAAACGCTGAAAACGGCGACCTTTATACAACAGACGCAAGACCTTATGCAAATGTTGTTGAAGAACCCGTTACATCTAAGGGCAAGGTTATTGACCTTATTCTTCCTGTTGCTATTCTCATTGTACTTTGTATTGTTGGTATGGTTTACACAGGTGGATTCTTCTCAGGTGAAAACTTTATTGATGCATTTGCAAACTGTGATGCAGCTTATGGCCTTGCACTTGGTTCAATCGCAGCACTTATCGTTGTTATAGCATACTTTATGATTAGAAGAGTTCTTTCTTTCAAAGACTGTATGAGTGCTATTCCTGATGGATTTAAAGCAATGGTTCCTGCAATCCTTATTCTTACATTTGCATGGACACTCAGTGCTATGACAAATAACCTCGGTGCTGATGTATTCGTTGAAGGCCTTGTTGATGCAACAGCAGGTAAACTCACATATTTCTTACCAGCAATTCTTTTCCTTGTTGGTTTACTTCTCGCATTTGCTACTGGTACATCATGGGGTACATTCGGTATTCTTATTCCAATTATTGTTCCTCTTTTTGCAACAACAGATACAATGCTTGTTGTTTGTATTGCGGCTTGTCTTGCTGGTTCAGTATGTCGCGACCACTGCTCACCAATTTCAGACACAACGATTATGGCTTCAACAGGTGCACAGTGTGACCACGTTAACCACGTTTCAACACAGTTACCTTACGCATTAACAGTTGCAGCTGTTTCATTTGTTGGATACTTACTTGCAGGTTTTGTTCCAAATGCATTTGTTGTTCTTCCTGTTTCACTTGTACTTCTTGTTGCAGCTCTTCTTGTTATCAAAGCTGTTACTAAGAAAAAGGCATAATTTTGATTTAAATAAAACACTCTATCATTAATGGTAGAGTGTTTTTTTAGTCTTAAAATGTCACAAATTTTTATTAAATATTTTTAGAAAAAATAAAAAGGACTATCAGCGATAGCCCTTTTTTTAATTTAATTTTTAACGTTATTTAAAACATCTATATATGCTTTAATTGCTTCAACACATCCGTCAAAACCTAAGTCAGCACTGTTAAGACATAAATCATAGTTTCTTGCATTATCCCAATCTCGGCAAGTATAATAATGATAGAATTCACTACGATGTTTATCAATTTTACGAATCTTTTTATCTGCTTCTTTTTCGCTCATTGCAAACATATCCATAACTGTTTCAACACAAACGTTGTGTGGCGCCCAGATAAAAACTTTAATAACATTATTGTAATCTTTTAAAATATAGTCAGCACAACGACCTACAATAATGCAGGACTCTTTTTCAGCAAGAGTCTTAATAATTTTAGCCTGATAATTAAAAAGATTTTCCTTTGATGTGAATTTGCTGTCTTCAGGTGGAATAATATTACCACTGTACTGTTTAGTTGATGAATCAAATAAACCAATACTGACTTCTTCATCGTGCTTTTGAAAAAGACCAAGATTTATACCGCTGTCATCAGACGCCATATAGAGAATTTCACGGTCATAAAAGGGGATATTAAGCTCTTTTGAAAGCATTTTGCCAATTGATTTACCGCCACTGCCATAACCGCGTGCAATAGTAATAACGATTTTTTTATCCATTGATTTGACCACCTTTCAAGGTTTATTCACTAAGATATGCTTTCTTAACTGATTCATCGTTCATAAGGTCTTTTGCATCACCTGAAAGAACAATATTACCCGTTTCAAGAACATAAGCCCTGTCGGCAATAGAAAGCGCTTTTTTTGCGTTCTGTTCAACAAGAAGAACTGTTGTACCATTTTCATTGATAGCCTTAATAATATCAAAAATTTCAGAAACAAGAAGGGGAGAAAGACCCATTGATGGTTCATCCATTAGAACAAAATCAGGCTTTGACATAAGCGCTCTACCCATAGCAAGCATTTGCTGTTCACCACCGGAAAGTGTACCTGCAATCTGATTTTTTCTTTCTTCAAGACGTGGAAAACGTTCATAAACATATTTTAATGTTTGTTCAATTTCGTCTTTGTCTTTACGAGTAAATGCACCTAATTTAATATTATCAAGAACTGAAAGTTGTGAGAAAATTCTTCTTCCTTCAGGAACATGTGCCATACCCATTGAAACAATTTTATGAGCAGGAGTTTTTGTTATATCGTTATCGTTAAAAAATATTTTTCCTGTTTTTGGTTTTAAAAGACCTGTAACAGTGTGGAGGATAGTTGTTTTACCTGCACCGTTTGCACCGATAAGAGCAACAATTTCACCTTTATTTACTTCAAAAGAAACACCTTTTAAAGCTTTAATCATACCATAATATACTTCTATGTTATCGACTTTTAAAAGTGGTGCCATTGCTATTCCTCCTTAATCACCTAAATATGCCTTAATAACTTCAGGGTCATTGAGAACATCGCTTGTCTTGCCTTGAGCAAGTTCCTGACCAAAATTGAGAACTGATACTTCTTCACAAATACCGCTAACAAGCTTCATATCGTGTTCAATAAGAAGAATTGTCATATCAAATTCATCACGAACAAAACGAATTGTATCCATGAGTTCCTGTGTTTCACTTGGGTTCATACCTGCAGCAGGTTCGTCAAGAAGTAAAAGTTTTGGATTAGTTGCAAGAGCACGAGCAATCTCAAGTTTTCTCTGTTTACCATAAGGAAGATTGTCAGCTAATGTTGACGCTTCATCTTCCAGTCCGAAAACCTTTAAAAGCTCCATTGCTTTTTTATCCATTTTCTTTTCTGTTTTAAAATACTTCGGAAGACGAAGAACACCTTCAAGTGTATTGTATTTATGAAGATTATGAAAACCTGCTTTAACATTATCAAGAACACTTAAATTTTTAAAAAGTCTGATGTTCTGGAATGTTCTTGCAATACCACATTTATTAATTTCAATTGTACTTTTTCCAGTAATGTTTTCACCATCAAGTAATACAGCACCTGATGTAGGTTTATAAACACCTGTTAAAAGGTTAAAAACTGTTGTTTTACCTGCACCATTAGGACCGATAAGTCCGTAAAGTTGACCTTTTTCTATTTTTACATTAAATTCATCAACGGCACGAAGACCACCGAAAGAAATTGAGAGATTTTTAACTTCAAGAATAGCCATTATTTAACCTCTCCTTTCTTTTCTTTAATAACAAGACCTTTTACTTTGCCAAAATAAGCATTTAATTTGCCTTTAATAGTTGCATTTGATGTAATAAGCATCATTCCAATAAGGATAATCGCATAGAATAACATTCGATAATTACCGATTGTTTCTCTTAAGAGTTCAGGTATAAGTGTAAGAACAACTGCAGCAATAACACTACCACGAATTGAACCGATACCACCGAGAACAACGAAAACAAGAACAAGAATTGACATGTTGTAGTCAAATTTTGAAGCTTGAAGTGTTGAGAAATTATGTGAGTAAATTACGCCTGCAACACCCGCGAGGAATGCAGTTAAAGCAAATGTAATAAGCTTATATTTTGTTATGTTTATACCAATTGATTCTGCAGCAATTCTGTTATCGCGAATAGACATTACTGCACGACCAGTTCTTGAATAAACGAAGTTATAAGCAATTATGACTGTGATTAAAAGGATGATGAAAGCAACTTCGTAGTTTGAATCCTTAGGCGTTCCGTTGATACCAAGAGCACCGTTGATAAGCATTTCACCGTCAGTTGCCATATTCATATCACTTACACTTGTTATAGATATATGGAATCCATCAGTATCTCTGCCAAGATAAATTGAAGCACAGATGTTTTTGATTATTTCACCAAAAGCAAGTGTAACAATTGCGAGATAGTCACCTCGAAGACGAAGAACAGGAATGCCAATTAAAATACCAAAAAGAGCAGCAAATAAACCACCAATAATAAGTGCAATAGGGTATCTAATAAGCGCTTCAGGAATTGCTTCTTGCATTAGATTTGAGAATAAAGCACCAGTATAAGCACCGATACACATAAAACCTGCTTGACCAAGACTTAATTCACCAAGAATACCAACTGTAAGATTCAAAGAAACAGCAAGAATTGCATAGACACAAAGTGGAACAAGTAAGTCTTGCATCATGTAAGACATATTACCTGTATTTCTTAAAACTTGTGTAAGTAAAAATACGACAATAAGTATAACATATGTGATTAAACTTTGTTTTGTGTAAGGTTTAACCGTTTTTAAAGATTTTTTCATAAATAAAACGCTCCCTTCACAAATTAAACTTTTTCACTTATTTTCTTACCAAGGATACCTGTAGGTTTAACCATAAGGATAATGATAAGAACACCGAAAACAATAGCATCAGCAAGCTGTGTAGAAATATATGCTTTACCGAGTATTTCAATAACACCAATAAGGATACCGCCAATCATAGCACCTGGAATTGAACCGATACCACCAAATACTGCCGCGGTAAATGCTTTAATACCAGGCATAGCACCTGTTGTATTTGAGAGAATAGGGTAGGCAGAACAGTAGAGAGCACCGGCTACGGCTGCTAAAGCTGAACCGATAGCAAAGGTGAGTGAAATTGTTTTATTTACATTGATGCCCATAAGCTGAGCAGCACCTTTATCTTCAGAAACAGCAAGCATTGCTTTACCACTCTTTGTTTTCTTGATAAAGAGTGAAAGTCCGATAACTATGAGTAATGAAACAACAATCGCAGTAGATGTTTCACCTGAAATAACAACCTGACCATCAAATAATTTGATTGCAGGAATGCTTACTACTGATGTAAAATTCACAGGATTTGCACCGAAAATTACGAGAGCAATATTCTGTAAGAAATAACTTACACCGATAGCAGTAATAAGAACTGCAAGTGAAGTAGATTGACGAAGCGGTTTGTAAGCGATTTTTTCAATAGTAATACCAAGTATTGTACATGCAACCATTGCAATGGCAACAGCTAAAAGAGGATGAAGACCTGCCTTTGCAGCTGCAATATACACAACATAACCGCCAATCATAATAACATCGCCGTGCGCAAAGTTAAGCATCTTTGCAATACCATAAACCATAGTATAACCAAGAGCAATAACCGCATATATGCTACCAAGGCTTATACCATTAATCAGGTTACTTAAAAAACCCATTTATGTAACATCCTTCCGTTTCTTTGTATAGTTTTTAACTAAACAAAAATTTATTCATAGTATTATATCACATCAGTTTTATAAAAACAATAATTTTGGACAAAAAAATACCGACAGTTATTACTGCCGGTATCATAAATTTTATAGGTTTATGAATTAAAGAGCAACGTAAGCGCCATCCTTAATTTCAACTGCCATTGGTTTCTTTGAAACTGCACCTGATGCATCCCAAGTGAGTTCTGCACCTGCACCTGTAATTCCATTATATGAGAAATCATCAGCAGCAATAGCAACCTTGAGAAGGTCACAGATTTCAGAAGCTGTCATATCAGCTGTAACATTGTTTGCTTTGAGAAGCTCAGCAATGATATAAACACCGTCATAAGCGTCAGCAGCAAACTGGTTAGGAACTTCGTTGTTGTAAGCAGTTTTATAAGCTGAAACAAATTTCTGTGTTGCATCATCATCAGCGTCAGCAGCGAAAGGAGTAAGAAGCATTACGCCTTCAGCAAGTTTTGTATCGAATCCTTCAATACCAAGAAGACCATCAAGACCATCACAGCCGAAGAACTTAGGAGCATAACTTGCTGATTCAGCAGCCTTGAGAATAAGAGAAGCTTCTGTGTAGTAGATTGGAAGGAATACAAGTTCAGCACCAGCTGTCTTGCAAGCCTGAATCTGAGCTGAGAAGTCTTTGTTGCTATCTTTTGTGAAAGACTGTTCTGTAACGATTTCAAGATTTCTTGAAGTAGCTTCAGCCTTGAATGTGTTGTAGATACCTGTTGAGTAAGGATCTGATGAATCGTAGATAACAGCTACCTTTGTAGCAACCTTGTTTTCTGCTATGTACTGAGCTGAACCAGTACCCTGGTTAGAGTCTGTAAAGCAAATCTGGAAACAGTTGTCGTTTGCAATAACGTCGTCTGCTGAAGCAGAAGGTGTAAGCTGGAACATATTGTCAGCCTTTGTCTTGTCAATAACTGCAAGGCATGAACCTGAAGTTACTGTGCCAAGGAAAATCTGCATACCCTGGTCTTTAAGTGAGTTGTAAGCACTAACTGCCTTATCGCCTGAGTCAGCTTCATCGTCAGCTGAAACAAGCTTAAGTGTAGTACCGTTAACGCCACCTGCAGCATTGATTTCATCAACAGCAAGTTTAGCAGCGTTTACAACTGCAGTACCGTACTGAGCAGCGCTACCTGTAAGAGGTCCGCTAACACCAATAACGATTTCTTTAGCTTCATTGTTTGGTTTTTCGTTTCCGCCACAAGCTGCAAAGCAAGTAACAACAAGTGTTAATGCTACGAGCACAGCGAGAACTTTCTTTAAGTTTTTCATAAGAAATTCCTCCTTAATTTTTTAGTACATTTTAGGTCAAATATACTAATCTCTTTAAATAGATAAAGTAAATATACACCAATTTTTTAAATAAGTCAATTATTTTTAAATTTTTTTTATAATTTATAAAGAAAAAAGGTATGACGCGTGGTCATACCTTAACTTTTTATAAAATTATTTCTTCTGTGGACCGTTAAAACCGTTTTCTTCCTGGAATTTAGCAATTTTATCAATAACATTGATTACTACGTCAAATCCGTCACCAACAGTTTCCATTTCAAATCTGTCTGGCATATCATGCCATGTATGATAATAGTATGTAAGCATTGGATTCTGAGCTGCAAAAGTAACTGATTTGATACCAGCTCTTGTCATTGGTGTACTGTCGCATCCGCCAACAGGATTATGAATACAACCATTTGTCTTGCTTTCAATACCAAACTCTGCAAATGTATCTTTAAACATTTTTTCAAGGTCAGTATCAAATCTACAACCCTGCCAGTCGTCTTTAATAACAACTTCAAAATACTCTTTATCGGCAACTGAGTCAATGTTAATGTTCCAAGCATTTTTTGTCAAATCATCATTTCTGTGCTTGTGTACAAATGCCATTGAGCCACGAAGACCTGCTTCTTCAGCACCACAGTTGCAATCAACGATACGACAGTTCTTAGGCATTTTATCAGGATTTTCTTTAAAGTATTTAATAACTGCATAGCTGAGTGCACAGCCAGTAGCGTTATCCATAGCACCCTTTGAAGCTGTTTCTTCATCAGGGTCATTCCACATAACAACGAACGCACTGCCAATTGCTGTGATGATAGGTAAGAAATGTAAAATAAATGTGAAAATATTAAATGATAATGAATAACCGTAGTATTTTTCAGTTGCCCATTCAACACCAAAAGTTGCGGCAGCGTAAATAATTGACATAGCAATTGAAATGCCAACCATAAGGAATACGCAAACTGCACCGAAACCAACTTTTCCATAAGTTGTGATAAGACCATAAATTGGCTTATCAGGGTATTTAGATGCGTTTTCAGAATGCTTCCAGTTCCAGCTTGTATCTGTATGACCTGAAAGAATGATTGTGTAATCATATTTGCCGTCTTCAGGAACTAATTCACCATAAACATTCTGTGAAATTTTTTGCTTAAAGAACATATCAAACCAAGGTTTGTAAAGGAAACAGCTAAATACGAGCCAAATTACCATAGCAATACCGATAAGTGCCATAGCAAACCAAAGGTGATAATTGTTAAGTGCAAAATATGTGAGCGCACTTAAAATAATACCAACCCAACCTGCGTAAGGTAATCCGCCGATACCTGACCTTGGTGAAACACCAAACTCTTCTGTTTTTGGTTCAATATTAATTTCACGGAGTTTTTCACCCATATATTTTGCATATTCTCTTTCACCCTTTGAGCCGGGGAGACGAGAACCAATTTTTTCAGAAGCATGTTTAACTATTTCCCAAGCATCTTCAACATATTTTCTTGATTCCTCTTTCATCTGTAAACCTCCAAATATTCTTATTTTTAATATATATAATATTAAATTTTTTTAATTAAATCAAGTATAAAATAATTATTTTATTAAAATACCTATGCAGTGTGAACTGCATAGGTACTTTTTTAGTCATTCTGATTTCTTGCAATTTTAAGTGTTGTTGTTTTCTTAAATTCAGTATCTCTGATTTTTACACCAGCAACATTCTTGAAGATAGGATTTTCTCTGTTATATTGAGCAACATCATCATTAATTCTATCGCGAGCATCAGGGAAATCTTTTTCATTAAGATAGAATTCAGCAACAATTTTTTCGTTTTCCTGATAAACAAGAACTTCTGCAACATATTCGATTCTTGAGAGCTTATCTTCAATTTCTTCAGGAGAAACGTTCTTACCGTTAGCAAGACAAATAAGATTCTTCTTTCTACCGACCATAAATAAGAATCCATCTTCATCAATTCTTCCATGGTCACCTGTG
>JAZSKT010000089.1:0-2655 GCA_045534995.1 Candidatus Fimenecus sp. | reverse complement strand
TAAACTTTTTGGAGTTCACTTCAGAAATACCGAGTTTTTTAAAATAAACAATTACAAAAATGTGCCCATATCATAGTACATAGGTAATTGCTGACTATACGGTAGGATTTTTAAACTATTATTTTTCTCCATAAAAAAATTAATTGTCTATTCACAATTATTATAGGTCAATTTCGCCCTAATGTCAATAGGTCAATTTGACATAATATTATTGGGTGATATTATGAATAGATTGAAAGAATTAAGAATTGAACGTGGATACACTCAAATTAAAATGCAAATGCTGACAGGAATTGACCAAAGTGACTATTCTAAAATAGAACGTGGTGTTCGCTATTACACTTTTGAACAATGCGTAAAAATTGCAAAAGCACTTGATACAAGTATGGATTATTTAGCAGGATTAACTGATGTGAAAGAACCTTATCCACCTGCAAAATGATAAAACTCGGTAGAAATACCGAGTTTTTTGTGACACAAATTACATTTTCACCGACAGGGCGCCGAGTTGTCGCCCCCTACAACTTTCCATTCTTTTCAATTTTGTCTTTACTTTGTTTTCATCTTTATGATACAATATACAAAACAGTTTAAAGGAGAATAAATCATGTTAGCAGTTGTTCGTTACATTACTGCCCTTGTTATGGTAGCATTTAATCTTTTCAACTTTCTTTTTAACGATTATGCATACCCTGCTTTGTCAAGAAAAGATGCGTATCTTTTCGTTTACTTCACAGGTAACTCTGTCGAGGAACAGAGAATCAGTATGGCAATAAGCTCTGACGGTTACAGATTTAAGGCGCTCAACGACAATAAGCCTATTATTGAGCAACAGCTGGGTACAGAATGTTGTCGCGACCCGTATATTCTTAAAGGTCAAGACGGTTGTTATTACATTATTGCAACTGACATGGATGCAAATCTCGGCTGGACATCTAATCACGCTCTCGTGACTTGGAAATCAGAAGACCTTATTAACTGGACAGACGAAACTGTAATCGACATCCGTGACCTTGGCGGTGAATTCGCAAACACTACTCGTGCTTGGGCACCACAGGCAATCTGGGACCCTGAAGTAGAGATGTATATGGTTTACTGGGCGCACTCAACTACAGAAAACGATATTGCAGGTCACTATTATGCTTATACAAAAGATTTCAAGACATTTGAAACCGAACCAAAACCACTTTATGGTCGTTGGGAAGAAGGTATTCAGTGTATTGATGCCGACATTGTTTACAACAAGGACAACGGATACTATTACCTTTATTTCAAATATGATGAAACACAGAAAATTGCTTATGTTAAGTCAAAGAGCCTTACAGGACCTTATGATACAGAAGAACCTGTAATCGTATCTCTTGGTGGTCATGGTGTTGAGGGTAGTACAATGTACAACATCAACGGAACAGATTCCTGGGTTATGATTATGGACGAATACGGTACAGGTCATTTCTACACACAGCAGACAAATGACTTTGAAAACTTTAAGCGTGTTAACCGTGACATCACTGCTATGGACCACTTAAAGCCTCGTCACGGCTCAATTGTTACAATTACAGTGAAAGAATATAACGCACTCAAAAAGGAATTTGGTGTTCAGAGAATTCCTGCTAACCCAACAATTAAATAAACAAAAAATTAGCCACTCGTATGAGTGGCTTTGTTTTTTATTTTAAATACTCTAATATGCTTTCTTTTGTACCTGTGATTTTACCTTGTGCATAGGTATCTCTTCCGCCACCCTTGCCATTAAAGGCTTTGTTGAGATTTTGCACCTGCGCACGAACGTTATTCTCTTTACTTGAAACAACATAAATGTAATTATCATCTTCTGTATTTGAAAAGAGATAGCAATATTCAAATTCTTCAATAAGATTATTTGAACAATTTCTCAACTCATCATATGAAACACCGTCAATGAAAACACAGACATTATTTCCGTTTATATGCTTTTCCATTTTAAGTGTTGCCATTTCGCCCATAAGTTTCTTATTTTCTGCCCTTGCTGTTGCAAGTTCAGCTTGTATTCTTTCAACAGCATCTGCAATTTCAAATCTTTTTGCGGAAAGCATATTCATAATTGATTTGTTTGTTGTATGAAGATTTGAGTAATCATTAAGAGCCAACAAACCACAAATCATTTCAATTCTTGTACCCTTTTTATAAGGAATAGAAGAAAGAAGTTTAATAGTTCCAATTTCACCTGTTCTTGCAACATGTGGCGCACAGCATGCACAAAGGTCATAATCTTCAATTTCAATAAGTCGTACGCCCTCTGTAATATCAAGCTTACTGCGATAATCATAGTCAGCTAATTCTTCAGCAGTAGGATAAATGGCTTTTACGCTCTTGTTGTCATAAATCGCTTTGTTTGATTTAAGTTCAACTGCTCGTATGTTGTCTTCTGTTAAAGGTCCGTCAACATCAAGAGTAATAAGAGTGTCATTCATGTGAAAACCAACATTGTTGTAACCGAAAAGGCTATGAATAACACCTGAAACAATATGTTCACCTGTATGATTCTGCATTCTCGAAAAGCGAGTTTCCCAGTCAAGTACACAGTTTACTTCTTCATTTTCATTCAATGATTTATTGACAAGTCGGAGGAGCGGTCTTAGGAAGACAAACTTTTTATACAACTCCTTGGCTCAC
>JAZSKT010000263.1:0-13608 GCA_045534995.1 Candidatus Fimenecus sp. | reverse complement strand
CTCAAAATGGATTTAAAGGTCCTTTAATTGTATTTTACTTTTCAATGTTCTCCTGTGTTGTCACATTACCATGGCTGATATTTGATTTCACACCAATGTCACCATTACAATGGTTATATCTTATTCTTGCAGGACTTTCTGCCAGCGGTGGTCAGTTCTTCATTACGGCAGCATACGGGAAAGCACCTGCAAAAGAAATTTCCGTTTATGACTATTCCCAGATTATTTTCACAACATTACTCAGTTTAATTGTGTTTGGTGATTTACCTGATATATTAAGTTTCGTGGGGTATGCCATTATTATTTCAGCAGCAATATTCAATGCCTGGAATTCTTTAAAGAAAAAGGCGTAACATTGACTTTTCAGCATCTTTTGATATAATATTATCAGCTTATCTATCGAGGTAATTCAATGAATAATTCAGAAAAACCAAAGGTTGCTCTTAAAGAGATTTATCCTATGATTAAAGAAAAAATTGATAATGGCGGAGCGGTCAAGTTGCCTATTACGGGAACCAGTATGCGTCCACTACTTTTCTCAGGCAGAGATACTGTTGATTTAGTCAAATGTGAAAGCCCTAAAAAAGGTGATATTATTTTTTATCTTCGTGATAATGGTCAGTTTGTGCTTCATCGCATTGTTGATACCGACAGAAAGGGTTATGTCCTTTGCGGTGACAACCAATGGTATTTAGAGCGTGGTATCCTGGACCGTCATATTATTGCAGTTGTAAAATCAATTACACGAAAAGGCAAGACATTTAACGTAACAAATATTCCATACAGAATTTACAGTAGTTTATGGATACTCTTATTACCTTTAAGAAAGTATCTTTTAGGTGCAACGCGAAAATCAAGGCATATTTTAAAAAAGATTTTAGTTAAAATCGGTTTAGGAAAATTGTTTGTAAAACTTGGGTTAATGAATAAAATATGATTTTAAAAAAGGAAGTCACCTAAGGGTGACTTCCTTTTTTTAGGTCATTTAACATAAAAATCTTTGTACCATTTTGCAAAGTTGCGAATTCCAACACGCAATGGTGTACTCGGCTTGAATCCAAAATCTCTCTCTAAAGCACTTGTATCAGCATAGGTAATTGGCACGTCCCCTGCTTGCATTGGAACAAGTTTTTTATGTGTCTCAAAATCATAATCTTCTGGCAATACTCCAGCATGAACAAGTTCTTGTTGTAAAATATCTACGAAATCAAGAAGATTTTCTGGACTATTATTTCCAATATTATAAACTCTGTACGGTGGAATCGGTAATCCATCTTCACCGATTTCCTTTTCTGGTGCATTTTGCATAACAAGTTTTACACCATTCACAATATCATCAACATAAGTAAAATCACGTTTACAATTACCATAATTGAATATTTCTATCGTTTCACCCTTAATGAGCTTATTTGTGAAACTGAAGTATGCCATATCCGGACGACCAGCAGGACCATATACAGTAAAGAAGCGTAATCCAGTAGATGAAATATTATATAGTTTGGAATAAGCGTGTGCCATAAGTTCATTTGACTTTTTAGTTGCTGCATAAAGTGATACTGGGTTATCAACCTTATCTTCTGTTGAATATGGAATTTTCTTGTTTGAACCATACACACTTGAACTTGAAGCATAAACCAAATGTTCAACACCCTTTTTTCCATTATCATAAGAATGACGACATGCTTCTAAAATATTATAAAATCCAATAATATTGCTTTCAATATAAACATCAGGATTTTCAATTGAGTATCTCACACCCGCTTGAGCTGCAAGATTTACAACAATGTTAAAATCATACTCATCAAACATCTTATCTATAAGTGTCCTGTCAGCAATATTTCCCTTGATAAAATTCCAACTTGACTGTGGATACTTTTTAATTAAATCATCTATCTGCTCAAGTCTGTATTCTTTGATAGATACATCATAATAATCACTAAGGTTATCAATTCCAACAACATTAACAGATTCAACAGTTTTTATAAGTTCCATCACAAGATTTGAACCAATAAAACCGGCTGCACCTGTTACAAGAATCGTTTTGTTTTTCATATCAATGTTTGGAATTAACATATACCTTTATACTCCTTTTTTACTTGCTCGTAACTCTCGAGATTACCTATATCATATCGTTTACCAGGCATTTCCATAGCAAAAGCATCTACCTGATTACAAAGCCATGCCATAAAACTACCGGGTGCATCAACTCCGCAACCACTTTCAATTCCCTTTTTAATAAGCTTTGCAGATTCCTTTGTATAATAGTAGAAAGGTGGACAGCACCAATTGCTTTCCGGTTCTTCAGGTTTTTCAACCATAGTGATTATTCTATCGTCACTATCAACAGTCACAACACCACATTTTTTTAGCTTATGTTTTGATAGCTCATAATAACGCATTATACAAGTTGATTTTTTAGCTTGAGCATATTCGATAAATTTTGTGAGACTAAAATCAAGAAGATTATCCCCTGCGATTACAAGCATATCATCATTTATACTCAATTCATCAATTGCAAATTGAATGTCACGAACTGCACCTAATCGAGTTTCATTTGAAATTGTTCCATCATCAACAACAGTAACGTTGAATGTTTTTTTTGATGCCCAATCCTTAAAATGATGTGCAAATTTGTGATTAGAAATTATAACATATTCATCAACGATACCTAAACTGTCAATATCATCAATGAGCCAGTCAAGTATCGTTTTATTTTTCACTTCAAGAAGTGGCTTGGGGAAGTTTTCCGTTAGCGGATAAAGTCGAGTTGCATAGCCTGCCGCTAAAATTAAGCATTTCATAATTTTACTCCATCTGCACTTGTACAAATGTGCACTGAATATTTGTCTTCTAGTTCAGGAAAGGTTTTAAGATATTCTTTTGAAACTTTTTCGATAATGGATTCTTCATAATCCGGGTTAATAAGAGCCATGCAACACCCTTTAAAACCTGCACCACTAAAACGTCCACCGTAAATCCCATCGGTTTCGGTCATGATCTCATAAAGCTTTTTAAGTTCAGGAGAACCTGTTTCATAATTATAAATTGATGAATAACCACTTTCAAAAGAAAGTTTACCAAATAATTCGATATCACCGTTTCTCCACGCTTCTACACCCTTTTGTACACGAAGAAATTCTGTATACCAGTGTTCCGCACGTTTCATCCAATTTTCAGGCAACCTATCCTTATATTTCAAATAAATCTCATAAGGCACTTCTCGAAGATGAGTTTCGTTGAGTTTGCCATACTCCATACCTGCAAATGCCTTAAGAGCATACGCAGCACTGCGACATTCATCAACTCTTTGATTAAACCTTGAACCGGTAAGTGTACGTTCAATTCCACTGAAAAATATTGCAATTTTATAAGGCTTCATATTAGGATTGGTAGGTATAAGCTCATAACTGTCATCTTTAGTATCAAGATAAAGTAAATGGTCTTTTTTTGAATAAATCTCACATGATTGGTCCAATTTACCACAAGCAACACCCACATATTCATTTTCAGCCTGAAGTGCAGTCATAATCATTTCATGCTCAGTAAGTTTTATATTATTAACCTTACACAATGCCGAAAGAAAAGCAATGGTAACTGCCGCTGATGAAGAAAGACCTCCAATTGGAAGATTACCTTCAATAACACCTGAAAGTCCTATACTTAGAGGATATCGTTGCTGAAGTGCAATAGTTGCTCCACGAAGATAATCAGCCCAATCTTTCTGAGATTCTTTGGGAACAGAATTCATATGAAACTGTGCACGTTTTTTAAACTGAACAGAAGAAAGTTCGATAATTCCGTTTTGTTTAGGTCCGTATGCAATACTTATTCCTTTATCGATAGCAAGTCCAGTAATCTTACCCAACTGATGGTCGCTATGAGCACCAATAGGACAAACTCGATATGGGCAGAAAGCTATGCCCATAGGAACTTTTTGATAACGTTCTTCAAAAATTTCTTCACAAATCATTATAATTTTCTCCAGACCATTTTATTTACAACGCTTGTATATGACTGAATAAGCTTTACAACCTTATTTGAAACATTTTCATCAACATAGTCAGGAACAGGAATTCCAATATCATTATTTCCATTCATAGTCACTGCAGTTTCAACTGCCTGAAGAAGTGATTTTTCACTAATACCTGCAAGTACAAAGCAAGCCTTGTCAAGTGCTTCAGGTCTTTCAGTTGATGTACGAATACAAACTGCTGGAAATGACTTTCCGATTGATGTAAAGAATGAACTTTCTTCAGGTAATGTTCCGCTATCGGATATTACTGCAAAAGCATTCACCTGCAAACAGTTATAATCGTGGAAACCGAGAGGTTCATGCTGAATTACTCTCTTGTCAAGCTGGAATCCGCTTTCCGTGAGTCTTTTTTTACTTCTTGGGTGGCAAGAATAAAGAATAGGCATATCATATTTTTCTGCAATTTTATTTATAGCATTGAAAAGTGAAAGGAAATTCTTTTCTGTGTCAATATTTTCTTCTCTGTGTGCAGAAAGAAGAATGTATTTACGTTTTTCAAAACCAAGTTTTGAATGAATATCTGATTTTTCTATATCAGTAAGATTATTACGAAGCACCTCTGCCATTGGTGAACCTGTTACATAAACCCTTTCCTTTGGAAGACCACACTCATGAAGATATTTTCTTGCGTGTTCAGAATAAGCAAGGTTCACATCTGAAATTATATCCACAATTCTTCTATTTGTTTCTTCAGGAAGACATTCATCCTTACAACGATTACCTGCTTCCATATGGAAAATAGGAATATGAAGTCTTTTCGCAGGAATTGCTGAAAGGCAGGAATTTGTGTCACCTAAAATAAGCAAAGCATCAGGATTGATTTCAGCCATAAGTTTATATGAACAGTTGATAATATTGCCGATTGTAGCACCAAGGTCATCACCTACTGCATCCATATATACCTCTGGATTCTGAAGTTTTAAATCCTTGAAGAACACACCGTTAAGATTGTAGTCATAATTTTGACCTGTATGAGCAAGAATACAATCAAAATATTCTCTGCACTTATTTATAACAGCGGAAAGACGGATGATTTCGGGACGAGTACCCACGATAATCAAGAGCTTTAATTTGCCGTTGTCTTTAAATTTAATATCTGAATAATCTAATTTCATAATTTAGACCTCCAAAAAATATGTGTCAGGTTTTTCAGGGTTGAAACATTCATTGCACCACATAAGTGTAACCATATCTGTGTCCCCAAGGTTTTCAATATTATGTGTGTAACCTGTTGGGATGTCAACTACTTCAAGTTTTTCGCCTGAAACAAAATATTCAATAACCTTATCCTCATTAATCTTCCGGAAACGAATTACACCTTTTCCGGAAACCACAAGGAATTTTTCATTTTTTGTATGGTGCCAATGCTGACCTTTTGTAATTCCGGGTTTTGAGATATTCACAGAAAACTGACCATTGTTAACAGTTCTTAAAATTTCAGTAAATGAGCCTCTGTCGTCGATGTTCATTTTCAGCGGATATGAGAACTTGTCCGTTGGCAGATATGAGAGATATGTACTGTAAAGTTTCTTTGAAAAACTGCCCTCAGTCATATCAGAAACCATCTTATTTTCACGACTCTCTTTAAATGAATATATTAAATCGACTATTTCGCCAAGAGTTATTTTATGTTCAACAGGCACTTTACAGAATTTACCGTCTTTTGTTTCGTTACCACAAATTGCATTGATAATCTCGTCAACCACATCATCAATATACACAAGTGTCATTGGATGATTTCTGTCATTTACCTGAATTGGTAAATCGTTGGCAATATTGCTACAAAATGTTGCAACTGCGCTATTGTAATTTGGTCTGCACCATTTGCCGAAAACATTTGGGAAACGATACACAAGCACCTTTGCACCTGTTTCTTCTGAATATTTAAAGAAAAGATCCTCACCTGCTTTTTTGCTCTGTCCATAAGGATTATCAAGTGTTGCTTGAGTTGATGATGAAAGCAAAACAGGACAAGTGTTATTATATTTTTTAAGGGTTTCAAGAAGCTCAGATGCAAAACTGAAATTGCCATCCATAAACTCCTCTGTATTCTGTGGTCTGTTGACACCTGCAAGATTTACAACGAAATCACAACCGTTACAGTATTCGTCCAAAAGTGCTTTATCTGTATCAACATCAAACTGACAAATTTCAAGGTCAGTGGGCAATTTAGTTGTCTTGTTTTTGCCTTCTTTAATTGTATTTAAGGTAGCAACAAGGTTTTTGCCAACAAAACCTTTTGCGCCTGTTACAAGAATTTTCATGAATTTACCTCAATTATTTATTCCAATTTGCCAGTTCTTCTTGAATATATGAAAGGCTTAAAAGTTTTTCCTTAACTTGTTCTACTGTCCACAAGTCTGTGTTATTTGAATTAAATTCCGTGAGAGTGTTTCTCTCTTTATCGCCATCTTTGAAATATTTGTCATAGTTAAGGCCGCGTTTATCAGCCGGTACACGATAGAAATCACCCATATCGATAGCATTTGCACATTCTTCGTTTGTTAGGAGAGTTTCATAAACCTTTTCACCGTGACGGATACCGATAACCTTAATTTCATTTTCAGGTGCAAAAAGTTCCGTTACTGCCTGGGCCAGAACTTCGATAGTACAAGCAGGTGCTTTCTGTACAAGAATGTCACCGCTTTCACCATTCTCGAATGCAAAGAGAACAAGGTCAACAGCTTCTTCAAGGCTCATTACAAATCTTGTCATTGTGGGTTCTGTGATTGTAATTGGTTTACCCTCACGAATCTGGTCAATCCAAAGAGGCACAACCGAACCGCGTGAACAAAGCACATTGCCGTAACGAGTACAACAGATTTTTGTCTTTTCAGGAGATACTGTTCGTGACTTTGCAACAACAACCTTTTCCATCATTGCCTTTGATGTTCCCATTGCATTTACGGGATATGCCGCTTTATCGGTTGAAAGGCAGATTACACATTCAACACCCTCATCAATGGCTGCAGTAAGCACATTGTCAGTACCGAGAACATTAGTTTTAACTGCTTCAACAGGGAAAAATTCACAAGATGGAACTTGCTTTAATGCTGCTGCGTGGAAAATATAGTCAACACCGTGCATAGCGTTTTTAACAGACTGTAAATCTCTTACGTCACCGATATAAAACTTAAGTTTATCAGCAACTTCAGGATATTTCTGCTGAAATTCATGACGCATATCGTCCTGTTTTTTCTCATCACGGGAAAAGACGCGAATTTCACCTATATCTGTTTCTAAAAATCTTCTGAGAACTGTGTTACCGAATGAACCTGTACCACCGGTAATCATTAAAGTTTTTCCTTTAAACATTATAATACTACCTCTATCTCTTGGTTTAAATAATAGTTATTCACTATTTTTACTTTTAATACAAAACAGTATTAATGAAAAGTATCTCAAAGAGCTCTCTTTGAATCACTTAAGATTTTTTGAACATTATTTTCCCCTAACTTTTCTAACGTTCTTCCTTCTAATCTTAAATCCCTGCCCAATGCTGCCGAAGCTATCTCTATAAGAGATGTACAAATTGGTGTAGCTACATTCAACTGTTCTCCCAATGTCTCCAACATCACTAGTCCTTGTGGAACATCTTCAGAAATATATCTTGAATCGACTGTCACCGGTCCTTTTGCTCTTGTAGGCATTGCAGCATACCAGAAGAACACTTCTTTAGCATCTCTATCATCATCTAAAGAGTTTCGATATTTACATGCTTCAACATAAGAAAGTCTGTTGAACCCTAATTTTTCAATAATATCCATTTTCTCTTTATCAAGTTGTTCCAAAATTCTCCATACACTTGGAGTGAACACCTCATGATACATACAATAGTCACCATTGGTTTTCTCAATTCTTGGAATACTCATAATCGCACCTACTGTATGAACAATTAGGTTTGGATTGTGCAGCGCTGCCTCTATCGTAGTAATATATTCCAGATGAAACCCAAGAGAAGCCAATTTTTGTTTTACATAGTTTGTTTTATTTTTCGGGAATACACCCACAGGGTTTCTCACATTTCTGAAACCAACCTTAATTCTTCCCGGTTCAGATATTCTGCAATCGATAAAAGAACTTTCTGCCTCCACAATTATCGGAATATTAAATTCATCACAATATTTTAAAAAATATGCTGTTGAAAGATACCCAGGATTAATTATCAAAATTTGTTCTTTATTTAGATATGCTGATATTCTCTTAATCAAATCCTCGTGAAACTTTGTCTGTATGTAAATGATCACGACTTCAGCATTTGCAACTTCAGAAATATCTTTTGTTACTTGAGAAATCTTTGCACTAACCTCTTCCCCATTTTCGCTTATTGTTATCAATCCATCATTATTAAAGAGGTATTCAAAATTCTCATTATGCAATGAGTTGGATGTTTTAATTAATGTAACCTCATGACCTTTTTTTGTTAAATCACCGGCTACTGCACACCCTGCATTGCCTGCCCCTAATATAGCTATTTTCATATTGTTTTCTCCATGATTTTCAAATTACTTGTTAGATATTCCTCAGTTTTAGGCACCCTGTTTGTATCAAAGCCACCTGACGGATAAAAAGTTAATTCACCAAAATAAAGTTGTCCGTTACATTCATAAAAATCTGCTCTGACAAAAGGAAGGTCTTTAGATAATACAGATGCAAACTCAAACATCTTATCTAATTGTTTAGGACGGTCAACAGTTATAATATCGCCATATTTCATACCATCATTGCTGAATTCTTTCATGACATTCCAATCCCTATCGAAATAGATAAACTTTGTTTCTCCTTTATTACGATCAATACAAGTCATCACATAATCGCAACGACCATTGAAACAATATATCTTATAATCCGTAAGTTCTTTTGTCTTTTCATCTTCAAGATATGGTTCCATTATAATTCTTGGCTTTACATTTTTATATGGCCATTCACGGCTAATTGTATAATAATTTGTACTTAAGGATTTTTCCAACTTGCTTTTTGCGGATGCAATGTCAAAACTTGATTTATCCTTAACAACAACAACATCACCTGAACCGTGAGTGCATTTAAGAACAAATTGATTAGGCAAAGAGCTGATATCAATATCGTCAAAATGATCCCACACACCATAAGTAGGAATAATATATTCCTCACCTATTATAGATGCAACATATTTTTTTGCCTCATATTTATCAACCATTTTTGTGTATTCAGGTTTACGGTTATAAAGTTTCAACCATTGCAATTTTTCATTAAAAGTCTTTGGATTTTTCAAATCTAGTTTCTTTAAAAACACATTTTTATACTGAATTTTTAATGCAACCTCATCAGGTAAATGCTTAAATACGGGACTAGATTGAAATATTTTCATAAAGATTCTTGGAGTATAAAAAAAAGTATGTACTTTTCTTTTAAAAGTAGTTATATTCACTATGATTTTCTCCTTTTATGTAATACTTTCATTATCATATTTAAGAATTCGTTAAAGGTTTTTCTATCAAAAAGCAATGTCCACAACATTGAAACAATAAACATAGCACCTGCAACAGGAACAGCAATCAGTACCCAATTAAGTAAGGATGTACATTTAATTGGTGCTACAACACTCAATACGCATACAGCAACAAAAAGTGGCATCCACAAAAGCACTTTTTTCCAATATGCTGACGGTCTTCTCTTGATAATGTTTTTATTTGCATAGTGTATTAGAATTGGTGTTCTGTATGCTGCACCTATTAAAGTACCTATTAAAACACCATAAATACCAAATGGCTTTACCAGTATTATTGATAAACCGAAATTTATTACAGCTTCAAAAACTGCATAATTTTTAACTTCTTTAAAGTGACCTGCTGTATTTATTGAAACTATTGATGGAATTTTTAAATTGACAAGTAGTTTGTCACATACAAACATTATAGGCATTGCAACATAAACGTAATTGGCATCCATATTAGCAGTATAAACCTCAATAAACGGTCTGAACAACAATAACGCAGTTGAATATAGAAAGAACATTAGAAATAAATAAACAGATTCAAAATTACTAAACTCTTTTTGGAATTTTTCAAAATCAGAATAATATGTTTTTCCGAGACCTGCAAAAACAGCTTCACGACAACTTCCCAAAACATTACCAAGACCCGTTGTAACAAAATTATAAATAGAATATATGCTCGTATACACCAGACCTGAAAATGTACTTAACAGCAACATATCAGTACTGCTAATAATCAAGCCTGCAATTTCACTGACAAGAACATCTTTACGTTTATTTTCTTTAGGCAAGTCAACTCTTTTTTCTGATTTCTTATACAGATAAGAAAACTTTCTTCTCACATATGTACTTACAATTACTAAACGGACTAATGTTGTTATTACTCCTACTGCCTGGTAAGCCAAAATATCTTTTATTACAAACAAAACTACAAGATGTAATGCCGTACTGAAAAGAAGTAATGTGATATTAATTATATATATTGCGTAAGATTTGTTGTTGGCAATAAGAATAACACTGTACTTTGCCTGGAAGAAATATTCCATTGCCGAACTAATTGTGCGGAAAAGTAAAAACGCCACAACAATCAAATAAGATAAATTGTCCTTTATTATAAATGGAAACGCGATAATAATTGGTAAAATAACACCAATAAAAACGTATCCCATTTTTCTATATTGTTTGCCTGCATCCCAATATATTGCACGAATGGTATCCTCATCTTTTTCGGCAATATGTTTGAACATTTGCTGAATAGCTGCCGCTGCAATTCCAAACTGAAGAACAGACAGCAAACTCATAACCTGAGTCACAGACTGATTTAGTCCGTTATATACAGAACCGAAAATTTCAGTATAAAATTTAGGAACTATTAGGCCTATCAACAAATTCAAAAATTGATACATCAGTGATATTGAGAAGTTAAGAATTGCTCTTTTTTTCATAATTTAGAAATCACTCCGAAATTCTGCTACGCATTAGTTTTGAAACTTCATAAAGTATTTTTGGTGAGCCTAAACGAATACCTAATGAAAACAACATCATAAAACGTGATTTTTTATTGTTGCTATACATAGAAAAATATTTTTTTATGCGTTTATCTTTTATGAGGATACTCGCATTTTTCTTCCAATCATCTTTATATTTTACTGTAAAAGCATAAGCTGAATAGTTTGCAATTTGCTCGCACACGTTGTTAATAAGTTTTTGACCTGCTACGGTTTCTGTCTTGCCCCATTTTTCAAAATATTTATATGCCCAATCGTAAATGGTACAAAAAATATCAAGCATTTCTTCAAAGTTTCTGCCCTTATAAACTCCGGGTTGAATTATATAATAATAAAAAGACTCCTTAACCGTTACAAGACGCTCAATATGATCAAACAACAAAAGCGAATATGCTACATCCTGACTTCTTCGCAATGCAGGAAAAAACAACTCATTTTCTATTAAAAAGGAACGTCTATACAAGCGGTTCCAAGCAGAAAGAACTACAAAAGAATTAAAATACTGTTCCACAAAAAAATCCCTAACAGACTCTTTATCGGTATATACACAATCATCAACACCAACAGTACCGTATGGTATAATTTCCCCGTCTTTTTCAGTGAACATATCATATCCAAAAACAGCTACTTGTGAATTTGTTTCTGTTATTGCTTTATATGCTTTTTCCAAAAGATCTTCCTTAAGCCAATCGTCTGAATCACAATGATAAATGAATTCACCTTTTGCTTCTTTTACGCCAATATCTCTTGTTGGTCCTAAGCCTTCATTTTCTTTATGTATTACCCGAATATTATCATATTTTTCTGCATACTCATCACACAGTTTTCCACTATTGTCTGTAGACCCATCATTAACAAGGACAATCTCAATATCCTTAAAGGTTTGATTTAATATGCTTTGCATACACCTGTCTAATGTTTTTTCAACATTATATACAGGTACAATCACACTAATTGCAACGCTCATAATAAAATCTCCTTAAATAATTCATCATATTCTTTGACAGCCTGACCGTTATTGAAAGATTTTTTCTTTTCCTCGGCAGCCTTTTTTATATCCAAATAGCACTGATTATTCTCAAGCAGAGTAGTCAGGCCTGTTTTAATTCCTTCTTCACTATTATCTACAATCAAACCACATTTACCGTTGTCAAGAATTTCATCCATTCCGGCACAATCGGTAGTGAGTGCAGGCAAACCTATCACCATTGCTTCAGCAGCAACAGTGCTGTATCCCTCATAAAAAGAAGGACACACAAATAAATCAGCTTTATTCATAAATGCATATGGATTTGTCTGAAATCCCATCAACTTTACAGATTTTATATCGAGATTTTTAATCATTTCTTCAATAGCAGTGCGTCTATCGCCATCGCCAATAATCCAAAGTTCAAAATTATATTTTTTTTCTAACTCAGAAACCACTTTAACAAGTCTTTCGTTTCCTTTTTCTTGAGAAAGTCTACCTATTGCAATAAGTTTCAATCCGTCAGTTTCATATTCATACGGAATACTTTCTCTAGCTTTTATCAGAACATTCTGGAAATCAATAACATTGTGGATAACAGTACAATTATCAAGTTTTCCTACCGATTTTTCATATCCTGTCTTTGCAATATTAGAAACAAAGCAGACTTTATCAAATCGATTGTATTCATCAAGGCAATCTTTTTTGTCCTTATATAATCTGTTCATAACATTATGTACTGATACATCACAGTGGACAAATGCAAGTTTTTTAGCATTACTTTTTCCAGCTGCAATAACGCGTGTGGGAAAACCTTCAAGATAAGCTATTTCTATATCATATTCGTCTTTTTTAATAATTTTATGTATTAAACTCAAAGGAAGATGGTAAAAAACTTTTGTAAACAGATTTTTCAAAAGCTTATTTTCAGTTTTTATCATCTTATAATAATCCACATTAGGAGAAATTCTATTTTCGTGAACACCGCCTAAAACAGAAACAACATCTATATCATATTGATTGTGATCAAGTGAATTAACCAGATCCACAAGGACCTTTTCAGCACCGCCACCACCCAATGAATTTATAAATAAGAGAAGTTTTTTCAAATTAACACCTCAAACTTGCGCATTTTTATATGCTTCAATATATTTTCTCATCATTTCAGCTCTTGATAAACTGAAATTGACATTCTTTATATAATCTTCAAAAGTTTCACATCTGCGCACTTTCTAATTGCATGTTCAAAAGCATCAATATCAAATGCATCTATAACTTACCCCAGTCCCTCAGGAATTGTTTCAAGCATTTTTAGGTCTGTTAAAAATAAAATCAAAACCGCAATATCTATTTTACTCTCATATTTTTCATACATTTTTTCTAATTATATGAACTGGTAATTTATAAACTAAAAAACACCATGTTACTTCTCTTTCTTTTGTAAAAGTGCATTATATATATCTAAATAACTGTTATAGCAAGTGTTTTTATCGAATTTTTGCTGCTTTTCTATTACATCAAAAAGCAAAGGTTTTTCTTTAATTTGTTTTATTTTCAGTAAAAGAGAATCAACATCATTTTCTTCTACAACAAATCCGCTGTCACTGTCAACAAGTTCAGGACT
>JAZSKT010000018.1:0-3055 GCA_045534995.1 Candidatus Fimenecus sp. | reverse complement strand
CTCCGACTTCAAAGGACCGTTGTCACTACCATATGCAGTTTTTAAGAGAAATTCCATACATTCGTTGATATGCTCGTTTTCCTTGCCATATCGACGAATTGCATATTTTCTTGCCCATTCTTTAACATCGTCAATATTTTCCCAAATACAAGAGAAGAAAATATCTGTTACAATTGGGTTTACGTGTGTGCTTTCAGCAGTAAGTGCAATTCCCTTAAAATTAGGTCGTACAGAAGCGTTTTTTACCATTTCAGGAATTTTGTTAATATCACCGTAAAGACCATGTCTGCCACCGAAGTTATTGAGAAGTCCACAAAGCACATTTCCGTATTTTGCAAGACGACTGAAATTATTTGCATTATGGTTAATTTTTTCTGTGTTAAGGTCGAGCATAAGAATATGCTCATCACGATAATCCTTAACTGATTTTGTGAAAAGACTGTTAGGATTCATTGCCCAGCATTGAACAATCCACATAGCATTCTTGTCAAAGGAGAGCATACTTTCCATAACATTTTTGTAACTGTCCTTTGCTTTTTTTCTGTCAAGTTTGCCACCCTCGTGACCAATATCGCCTGCATAAAAATGAGTGATGTCACCAAAAACCTCTTTCTGACATTCATAGAAAAGTTTCGCTAACTTTACATAATATGCGCTGTCAGGACTTACAATAAGAGGCTGTTCAATGCCTTTCCATTTTCCTTGCTGGATTGTAGGAATATCTCTGTCTTTTTTGTTTATATCTCGAGGCACCATTCCCGTGTATGCTTGTAACACAACATTCATACTGAGAACCTGCATTCTTCTGTGATTTCTTCGTGCCATCTGACACTTTTCATAGAAGAAATTGTCATGAATAGGACCGCCGATACCACACACATTTCCCATATAGAACCAAGCGTAATATGCAGGGCCTGTGAGAAAATTTTTAATCTCTCTGTGACGATAGCCGAGTTTTGTTAAAAATCTTCTGTAAACCTCTTCCATACCAAGAATATCAAGGACAAGATTCACACCATTCATTGCAAGAAAATCTATTTCTTTCTGCCATTGTTCCTCTGTCCAGAATGCCATTGAATATGAGTGTGTGCAGTAGTTGTAAGCATATCTGTGTTTAAAAGTTGTTGTGCGGTCAATTTTTCCGTTTACTGAAGGCAGAATTTTAGGTAATTTCACCTGATTCCCGTATCGTGAAATATGACAATTACAAACCTCTTTAAGATAACAGTTAAACGCACTTGCAAGACCTATTCCAGAGTTAGATGTGAGTATGATTTTGCCCTTAAGACTTGCAACGGAAAAATAGTCTTCACGAAGTCGTCTGTCAAGGCGCAATTCAAACTGGTCTGTGTAATTTTCACCGATAGTTCTGCCAATAATTCCTTTAACATCTTCATATATTTCTTCATCTGTAACAGAACGCGCAAATTCTGTCTTTTCAAAGACTTCAGGCTCACGGAAAACAACTTTTTTTGATGGAAAACTGCAGTCCTCACCAAGAATTTCTATGTTGTTGATGGTGACTTTTTTACCACCATAATATTTAACAAAAATCCTCAGATATCTTGCAATTTTTGGACTTTTACCTTTTTTGTGAAAATTCACGCCGTCAAGGCTTGAATAAACAGTATAGTTCACCTCTGTATTTTCAGGGAAAACCACCATAACATCGTGAACACTCATGCTTTTTGGAAAGGCCAGGTCGATAAAGCAAGGATAAGTGTCAAAAACGAACATAGGAATAGCATCCTTATGTGCTTCACCACTTGCATTTAATATTTCATAATTCAATAATTCCAAAATAATCACCTATAAGCTTGAATTAATAAAAATATATCACAAAAAACACCAAAAGTCTATGATGAAAAACAAGTATTTTTGTCTATAAACAAACAAAATTTGAATGATGGAAAAAAATAGGGAAAAACTATTGAAAATAGCGATGGTTTTTGTTACAATTTATAAGGTTAAGTGCATTGGTATAATTTAGTGCATTTAAGTTAAATTCGTTAATAATTTTTTGGAGGTATAAAAATGAGCAAAAAGTTTGTTTACCTTTTCAAAGAGGGTAACGCTAGCATGCGTGAACTTCTCGGCGGTAAAGGCGCTAACCTTGCAGAGATGACAAGTCTCGGTCTCCCAGTTCCTCAGGGCTTCACAGTTACAACAGAAGCTTGTACACAGTACTATGAGGATGGCAGAAAAATCAATGATGACATCCAGGCAGAAATCATGGAGTACATCGACAAGATGGAAGAAATCACTGGCAAAAAGTTCGGTGATAAGGAAAACCCACTCCTTGTTTCAGTTCGTTCAGGTGCTCGTGCTTCAATGCCAGGTATGATGGATACAATCCTCAACCTTGGTCTTAACGAAGAAGTTGTTGAAGTTATGGCAACTAAGTCTGGTAATGCTCGTTGGGCATATGACTGTTATAGAAGATTTATTCAGATGTATTCTGACGTTGTTATGGAAGTTGGTAAGAAGTATTTTGAACAGCTTATCGACGAAATGAAAGAGGACAGAGGCGTTACTCAGGACGTTGAGCTTACAGCTGATGACCTTAAAGAACTTGCAGTTCAGTTCAAAGCTGAATACAAGTCAAAGATTGGTAAGGACTTCCCATCAGACCCAAGAGAACAGCTCATGGGTGCTGTTGAAGCAGTTTTCCGTTCATGGGACAACCCTCGTGCAAACGTTTACCGTCGTGACAACGATATTCCATACTCATGGGGTACAGCTGTTAACGTTCAGGCTATGGCTTTCGGTAATATGGGTGATGACTGTGGTACTGGTGTTGCATTTACTCGTGACCCAGCTACAGGTGACAAGGGCCTTATGGGTGAATTCCTTGTAAACGCTCAGGGTGAAGACGTTGTTGCTGGTGTTAGAACTCCAATGCCAATCGCTCAGATGGCTGACAAGTTCCCAGAAGCATACGCTGAATTCGTTAAAGTTTGTGGCATTCTTGAAGACCACTACAGAGATATGCAGGATATGGAATTTACAGTTGAAGCTGGTAAACTCTATATGCTCCAGACAAGAAACGGTAAGA
>JAZSKT010000257.1:0-3285 GCA_045534995.1 Candidatus Fimenecus sp. | reverse complement strand
AATACGTCCTTTGTTTTACCTGTGTAAATCTTTTCCATTGTTTTTTTCTCCTTTATATAAATATAAGATTTTATGAATTTAATTTAGACATAACGTCTGCATCTTTTTTAAGAACAACTTCAGCTGCATCTTTTCTCATTTTATCAAGTTTATCTGCAAGTTCTTTATCTTCAACTGCTATAATCTGAGCAGCAAGTAAAGCTGCATTAGCACCACCATTAATGGCAACTGTTGCAACAGGAATACCTGAAGGCATCTGAACAGTTGAAAGAAGTGCATCCATACCGTCAAGGTACTGTGAAGCACAAGGAATGCCGATAACAGGTAACGTCGTATTTGCAGCAACAGCACCTGCAAGATGAGCAGCCATTCCGGCAGCTGCAATTAATGCACCATAACCATTTGCTCTTGCATTCAAAGAAAAATCACGAGCCTGTTCAGGTGTACGATGTGCTGAATAAATATTTACAGTATATGGAATACCTAAATCATCCAAAACAGCAGTTGCTTTTTTTATAATTGGAAGGTCGCTATCGCTTCCCATTAAAATTCCTACTTTTTTCATAATTACCTCCTAAAAAGCACAAATGGACAGTCCTATCCTTAAAAATATAAGTAGAACTGCCCAGACGGTCGGCTAAAAAATCCCGTGCTCCTCTGTGGTGCTCCACACAATTCCGTCAGTTACACGGTAATATTAAAATTTATCACAAATATTATAATATAATTTAACATTTAATGTCAATTAAACGATAAAAATCGGTTGCCGAAATTTCGACATTTTTTGAACATATTTTTGTATATTATTTTGCCTTGCTTTCACAATAAAGGCAACGATAAACCCTATTCTCTTTATCTCTTAATGTAAAAATATGTGGAAGTTCCTGTTCAACAGTTGTTATACAACGAGGATTTTTGCATTTAATGACATTTTCAACTCTTTCCGGAAGAATTGTTGCATATCTTTTAGCTATTTTTGAGTCCTCAATAATATTTACTGTTGCACCGGGGTCAAGATAGCCTAAAGCATCCATATCCAAATCAATAACTCTATCAATTTTTATAATATCTTTCTTACCCATTTTAACACTATCAGCATTTTTTATAAGGGCTACCTGACAATCAATTTTATCGAGTCCTAAAAAATTATAAAGAGCCATACCTTTACCTGCTGTGATATGGTCAATAACGATTCCGTCTTTAATCTGTCCGATAATCATTTATTCTACCTCCAGCAATTTCATAATAAGAGCCATTCTGATGAACTTACCATTGTTAACTTGTCTAAAATAACAAGCACGAGGGTCTTTATCAACAGCAACAGATATTTCATTTACTCTTGGAAGCGGATGCATAATACATAAATCTTTTTTTGCAGTTTCAAGCTTCTGTGGAGTAAGAATATAACTATCTTTAAGACGAATATAATCCTGTTCATTAAAGAAACGTTCACGCTGAACTCTTGTCATATAAAGAATATCAAGTTCAGGCATAGCATCCTCAAGAGATGTTGTTTCTATATATTCAAGATTTTTTGCTTCAAGTTCAGTTTGTTTAATGTATTCAGGTACTTTCAATTCTTCAGGCGAAATAAGAACAAATTTGACATTTGAATATCTCGACATTGCACCAATAAGAGAATGAACTGTTCTACCAAATTTTAAGTCACCACAAAAGCCTATTGTAAGATTGTCAAATCTTCCTTTTTCTCTCTGAATTGTAAGTAAATCAGTAAGTGTTTGTGTAGGATGATTATGACCACCATCACCTGCATTAATAACAGGAATTTCTGTGTTCATAGATGCAACCATAGGTGCACCTTCTTTAGGATGACGCATAGCGATAATATCGGCATAATATCCAACAGTACGAATAGTATCTGCTACACTCTCACCTTTTGCCGATGAAGAACTCTGTGCTTCAGAAAAACCAAGAACATTACCACCAAGACTGAACATTGCAGATTCAAAACTCAATCTCGTTCTTGTTGATGGTTCAAAGAAAAGCGTAGCAAGAATTTTCCCCTTACACTTCTCAGAATATTTTCCGGGATTGTCAATTATATCATTAGCAACAGCAATGAGTTCATCAATTTCATTAACTGTAAGCTCTTGAATATCAATAAGACTTCTCATAATCTTTCTTCCTTATTCCTTAGCACCATTTACTTCAAGGTACTTTTTAATTCTGTCAACATTTTCACGATTCTTTTCATCTTCTTCAAGATATTCAATAATATCGTATACATCAACTACTGAATATACAGGGAATCCGTATTCTTCGCCAACTTCTGCCATTGCAGATTTGTCTGTCTTGCCCTTTTCTTTTCTATCTACCATAACAAATGTAGCAGCAACTTTTGTTCCCTCAAGACCTGAAAGAATTGACATACTTTCACGAATAGCAGTACCTGCAGTGATAACATCTTCTACAATTACGATTTCTTCACCAGCCTGTGGCTTATAACCTACGAAAACGCCACCTTCACCGTGGTCCTTTTCTTCTTTTCGGTTAAAGAAGAATGGAACATCAAGGCCATTTTTTGCAAGTGCAACAGCAACTGAAACTGCAATTGGAATACCCTTGTATGCAGGTCCGTAAAGCACAGTCTTTTTATTGCCTACTTTTTCAAAATAAGCTTTTGCATAGAACTCACCTAATTTGCAAATTTGCTCACCTGTTTTAATATCACCTGCATTGATAAAGTAAGGAATCTTTCTGCCGCTTTTTGCAGTAAAATCACCAAACTTAAGAACACCTGCATCCTCTAAAAATTGTATAAATTCTCTCTTATAACTTTCCATAACTATGCTCCTTTAATCAATCACAAAATTCTGCAACGCAACGTTCATATGCCGCAACGGGGTCAGCAGCTGCTGTAATTGGTCTACCAACAACAATATAGTCTGAACCTGCTTCTTTTGCTTTTTCTGGTGTCATAACACGAACCTGGTCGCCAATATCACCATCAGCAAAACGAATACCCGGTGTGACTGTTACGAAATCCTTACCACATCTGTTGTGAACCTTATCAGCTTCAAGTGGTGAACAAACAACACCATCTAAACCAGCTTTTTTAGCATTTAAAGCATATGCTTTAACAACTTCATTTAATGGTTTTTCAATTAATAATTCGTTTTCTAAAACTTCTTGAGAAGTTGAAGTAAGTTGAGTTACTGCTATTAACTGTGTTTTCTTTCCTTCTTCTGTTGAGTCAAGTCCACGACGAGCAGCCTCCATCATTTTAATACCACCAGCTGCATGACAGTTAGTTATCTCAACTCC
>JAZSKT010000250.1:0-5381 GCA_045534995.1 Candidatus Fimenecus sp. | reverse complement strand
CCAATAAGAGGAATCATTTCACAATCCTCCTATGCCATAGGACAACTGCGGACAATAACCGTACCGTCACCAAAATCCTCAATATCAAATCCTGCATTCCTAATAGTTTCAATATTTTCTGTTACGGCAGAATATTCTTCCTTACCAAGAGTTACGGTTACGGGTGCTAAAAGAATCTGACTACCGCCATTTTGTGATTCTGATTTTAGTTTATTAAAGAGGATTCTCTCGTGCGCTGCGTGTTTATCGATTACACAAAGAGTTCCGTTAAGTTCAATGAAGATATATGTTTTATATGCTTCACCAATAAGGCGAATATTATTTTCTGTTTTTTCTTCTTTAACTTCAACAGGGTTTTCAGGCTCAACAATCACCTGTTTAACAGGTTTTGCAATTGGAAATTCGATGTTGAACGGGTCGTCGTCAACATCTGCTGAATATTCAGTTTTAACATCACTTACAAAAGGATTTGATTCGTAAAGTGGTTTTAAAACTTTTTCTGTAAATTCTATATTTTCCTGGACAGTTGTCTGCTTAAACTCCTGTTGAGGTTTTGCAAAAATTTCGCTAAATGATGGTTTCTTTTCAGGTAATGTTGCTTGTTTTATTGCTGTGCTTTCATTTAATGCAGTTTTTACTGAATGGTAAACTGCATCGAAAATTGCTCTTTCATCAGAAAAACGAACTTCAATTTTTGACGGATGAACATTAACATCAACAAGTTCAGGTGGTAATGTGATAAATAAAACGCCACCGGGGAATTTACCAACCATTACGCTGTTTTTATAAGCATTTTCAAAGGCTGCCATTATAGTTGTATTCTTTACACTTCGTCCGTTTACAAAAAAGTATTGCATACCACGAGAGCCACGACAATTAAACGGTGGTGTTACAAGACCTTTGACGGAAACATTTTCTACTGCTGAATCGACACTTAAAAGACCGTTTGAAAAGTCTTTGCCAAATGCAGAGAAGCATACATTCTGTAGATTACCGTCGCCGTTGGTTGTGAAAACTTGTTTACCATCACGAATAAAACGAATACTGATTTCAGGGTGAGAAAGTGCAAGTTTTTCAACTGCTGATGCTACATAGTTGCCCTCACTGACATCTTTTTTTAGGAATTTCATTCGTGCAGGAGTGTTATAGAAAAGCTCACGAACAATCATAGTTGTACCCACAGCACAACCTGCATCGGAAAAATCAGTTATAATTCCACCTTCGATAGTGAGAGATGTACCCATTTCTTCGGTTGCAGTTTTAGTAATCATATTGACTTTTGAAACTGCAGCGATTGAGGGAAGAGCTTCACCACGGAAACCGAGAGTAAGAATTGTATTTAAATCTTCGGCTGTTTTAATTTTACTTGTGGCGTGACTTACGAATGCAGTTTTAACATCTTCACGGTCGATTCCACAGCCGTCGTCAGTTACACGAATGTATGAAATGCCACCGTGTTGAATTTCAACTGTAATGGCAGTAGCACCGGCATCAACGGCATTTTCCATAAGTTCTTTCACAACAGATGCAGGGCGTTCAACAACCTCACCCGCTGCAATTAAATCAGCCATATGTTTTGGGAGTTTATTAATTTTTGCCATTGATGTCACCTACCTTTTAAGTGCAAAATGCAAAACGCAAAGTGCAAAATTGAATATCAAATTAGTGTTTCGTTATATAGATGTTATATGTGATTACTATAGTCTATATAAAGCCTCGGTTTTTAGCCTCTTCAATCAGTTTTGGCTGAATTAATGGGTATGTCCAATTATCTATTAAATCATCGGAAATTAGAATATTTTCTATTTCACTATGTAATTCTTCAAAAGAAGTTATATCTGCTATAAAAAGCATACCGAAGTTTTCTTCATCTTCATTGCTTACTCTTGTTTTGCCTTTTACGGAATATACGCAAACAGGTTTAATTGTAAAATCAATTGCACCAGTTTCTTCTCGCAATTCACGTTTGGCTGTATCTAAAATATTTTCACCATTTTCCCTATGTCCGCCGGGTATTTCATATGTTTCTCTTTCTTTATGTTTACAAAACACCCATTTGCCATTTGTTTTAGATATGATTACTGCAAATTTTAACAATTCATCATCTATATTATCATAAAAACTTACTTCTAACATTTTTGCGACCTCTTATATTATAAATTAAGGTTGTTTCTGGCGATTCGTGAATCGCCTCTACGAAACGGGACGCCGAGTCGTCGTCCCCTACAATTAGGAATTTCAAATTATGCATTACGAATTATTTAATTCTTTGCTTTGTCGATGAGTTCGTAGAGAAGTCCCATTGCTTCGATTGGGGTTAATGTATTTATATCAACTGTGCGGAGTCTGTCCATAATGTATTCTATTGAATTTGATTCAAAGGACATCTGGATTTCAGGCTCTTTTTCTTCAGGAATATTTGAAACCATTTTCGGTTTCATTAAGTCATTATCTTCAAGTGTTTTAAGAATTGTTTTTGCTCGTTTTATAACATTATCAGGAACACCTGCAAGTTTAGCAACTTCAATACCATATGAGCCGTCTGCACCACCACGGACAATACGACGAAGAAATGTTATATCGTCACCGCGTTTTTTTACTGCGATATTGTAGTTCTTAACCCCGTCAACTGTGCCTTCAAGTTCTGAAAGTTCGTGATAGTGAGTTGCAAAAAGTGTTTTTGCACCGATTTTCTTTTTATCGGCAATATACTCAACAACTGAACGAGCAATACTCATACCGTCAAAGGTTGAAGTACCACGGCCGATTTCGTCAAGGATAATAAGGCTGTTCTTTGTTGCGTATTTAAGAATTTCAGAAACTTCGTTCATTTCAACCATAAATGTTGACTGACCTGAAGCCAAGTCATCAGATGCACCAACACGAGTGAAAATGCTGTCAACAATACCTATATCCGCTGACTTTGCAGGAACAAAGCATCCCATCTGTGCCATAAGAACAATTATGGCAATCTGTCGCATATATGTAGACTTACCTGCCATATTAGGACCTGTGATTACTGCCATTCGGTTGTCTTCACAGTCAAGTAATGTATCATTAGGAACAAACATTGTTTTTTTCTGTAAAACTTCGATTACGGGATGTCTGCCCTCGGAAATTCTAACGATACCTTTATCGTTGATATCAGGTCGTGTGTAATTATTTTTCACTGTCACTGTTGCAAAAGAACAAAGGACATCTAAAAGTGCAATAGCGTGTGCTGTGCGTTGAGTTCTTAAATACTCACCTGCAATTTTCTTACGGATAGAATTGAAAATCTCATATTCAAGACCCACAATTCTTTCCTGTGCACCAAGAACTCTTGTTTCAAGAGTTTTAAGTTCTTCCGTAATATATCTTTCACAATTTGAAAGTGTTTGTTTTCTTATATATGTATCTGGAACTAACTCTTTATAAGAATTAAGCACTTCAAAATAGTAACCGAATACTTTGTTATATCCAATTTTAAGTTTTTTGATGCCTGTTTTTTCCTGCTCGTCTGCTTCAAGCTTTGCAAGGACACTCTTACCGCCGTTCACAATGTCACGAAGTTCGTCAAGTTCCTTATTGAAACCGTCTTTAATCATTCCGCCTTCACGAACAGAGAACGGTGCATCGTCCTTAATTGCTACATCAATAAGTGAACAAACATCATCTAAAACATCAATCTCGTTATAGATGTATTTAAGCAAAGTGCAGTTTGTATTTTTAAGGTTATCTTTAATTTCAGGCAACTTTTCAAGTGTTGATTTAAGGGATAAAAGTTCTTTTGCATTGGCTGTATTATATACAACTCTTGTCATAAGACGTTCCATATCGTAAACGCCTACTAAAAGTTCAGTTTCGCCCTCGCGAAGTTCTGTATTTTTATAAAGTTCGTCAACCGCATTAAGACGCTTTGAAATTTCAACACAATCATAGAGTGGTCGTTCAATAAATGAGCGAAGCATACGCTTACCCATAGCAGTTTTTGTTTTATCAAGCACCCAGAGAAGTGAACCTTTTCTATCCCTGTCACGCATTGTTTCAAGAAGTTCAAGGTTACGGATTGCAGAAATACCCAGACTCATTAACTTTGCATCAGTATAGAAATTGATATCTCTGATATTCTCTAAATCTCGTTTTTGAGTTGAACGAAGATAAGACAAAGCAGCACCCATAGCACAAACGGCAGTATCACGCTGATTAAGTGATATTGTAGACAAATCATTAGTGCCAAAATGTTCTTTACATACATTCTCTGCATTAGAAAACTCAAATTCTTCAATCAATAGCTCAACAGACGCTTCAAGTTTTTTGGAAATAAAATCAGAAAGAGAATTAAAGGAAACAACCTCTTTATTGAGAATAATTTCCGTCGGAAGGTATCTTCCCATTTCATTTATAACTCTTTGCTCAATATTTTCATTAAATTCTGTTAAATTGACCTCGCCTGTTGAAATATCGATAAAGCACATACCAACATTACCGTTAGATGCGCAAACTGATGCGAGATAATTATTCTTTGACTCGTCAAGCATTGAACTTTCAATAACAGTACCCGGTGTAATAACACGGATAACATCACGCTTTACAATGCCCTTTGCAGTTGACGGGTCTTCCATCTGCTCGCAGATTGCAACCTTATATCCTTTTGATACAAGTTTTGCAATATAACCATCTGCACTATGGAAGGGAACACCACACATAGGTGCCCTTTCTTCTTCACCGCAATCGCGTCCCGTAAGTACCAGTTCAAGTTCTTTTGATGCTGTTTTTGCATCGTCAAAGAACATCTCATAAAAGTCACCAAGACGGAACAGTAATATGGTGTCTTCGTAATTCTTTTTTATCTCAAAATATTGTTGCATCATTGGTGAAAGTGCCATATTACAATTCCTTCTCAATAAAATAGTTTAGATTTTTCGGGCAGGCACGAAGACCCGCCCCTACATTTTACAATTATACGTTAATTAATGATTGTGTCCGCAGTCGCCACCGCAACCTGAACAGTCGCCGTTGCATGAATGAGCCTTAGGGTCACATGTATCAGGGTCATCACCGTTTACACACATAGCAAGGATGCCTGTAAGGTAGTTCATAAGCTCGTCGATGTCCTGTCTTGCTTTTTCATAAGCTTGCATATTTGGGTTCATCATAATTTCTGTGTAAACACCACGGAATTCTTCGTCATAAGCCTTCATCTTATCTTCGTTTGGCTCTTCCTTTGATGCTTCGTGCTGGTATGAAACCTGAATAAGTTGAATTTTGCTCATAAGCTCGTTGAGTGCTGTGTCTTTTTCATTAGCCTCAATTGCTTTCTGCATTGCAAGATATCTTTCATAGTGCTGAATTGCTTTACCAAGTTCTCTTGTAAGTTTTTCGAGTGACATTTTGTTTTT
>JAZSKT010000210.1:0-3896 GCA_045534995.1 Candidatus Fimenecus sp. | reverse complement strand
TGCAAAGTTATGACCACGCTGAACTCTCTGTTCAGCATAAATAACCATATTATCACGAAGATAGTCAAAGCCCATCTCGTTGTTTGTACCATAAGTGATGTCACAGGCATAAGCGGCACGTCTTTGTTCTCCGTTAAGGTCATGAACGATAAGACCTACCGTAAGTCCCATAAATCTGTAAAGTTTACCCATCCATTCAGAGTCACGACGAGCAAGATAATCGTTTACTGTAACAATATGAACACCTTTACCTGCAAGAGCATTAAGATATGCAGGAAGTGTTGCAACAAGAGTTTTACCTTCACCTGTTCTCATTTCGGCAATTCGTCCCTGATGGAGAACAATACCACCGATAATCTGCACAGGGAAATGACGCATATTAAGAACACGGGCAGATGCCTCACGACAAGCAGCAAATGCTTCAGGGAGAATCTGGTCAAGAGTTTCACCATTTTTAAGTCTTTCTTTAAATTCAGGAGTTTTTGCCTGAAGTTGGGCGTCAGTAAGTTTTTTGTATTCTTCCTCAAGAGCTAAAACTTGTTTTTGAATAGGAATAATTCTCTTGATTTCTCTTGATGAATAATCCCCAAAAAGTTTTTTGAATAACGACATTTTTATATCTATCCTTTCAGAATATTGCACTTTTTAACTGTTTTTTGTTGATTATTGGCATTTGCCTAAACCAACCCATTATATATTGGTAACATTATAACATATCTTTCAGAAAAAATCATTAACTTTTTGTGAAAATTTTATGCTTTTTCCTTGATTTGACTTAATTTTTTTGGTATTCTTAATATGTATATAAATTTCTAAATTTACTTACAGTAAAAAATTAACCAAGGAGGAGTTAAAATGACTGATGCAAGAACATTAGCTTACATAAATATGTATGCTGTTCTGGGCACATTGGAAAATCTTTGCGAGCTTGATAGCAAGGCTAAGGAAATTATCTCAACAATTGAGAAACCTATTTCATTAGCTTTTGATGTTAAAGATGGTCCAAGTGCTACGCTCACTTTTTCTTCAAAAGGATGCCGTATGGAAGATGGCGTCAACAGCAAGTGTGATATTAAAATTCCTGTATCTTCTTGCGACAAATTCAATAAAATTATTGACGGTGTTGTAACACCAATCCCTACAAAAGGTCTTACTAAAGTAAGCTTCCTTTTAAAAACCTTTACAGCTCTTACTGACAGACTTACAGAGGTTATGAGACCAACAGAAGAGGCTCTTAAGGACCCTGAATTCTTCCGTCTTAATACTCTCTGCACATTCTATACAGTTTCAGTTGCTATTTCACAGATTGGCAACCAGGACGCTATCGGTAAGTTCAGCGCTTCAAACATTGTTGATGGTGACATTCAGCTTGGCATTAAGGATACTGTTTATGCAACTATCCGTGTTAAGAATAATCACCTTATCACAATCAAGCAGGCTTCCGATAAACCTCGTGCAATTATGGAATTCTGCGACATCGAACTTGCAAATGCACTTTTCGCAGGTACAGTAAACTCTATTGACCATGTTGGCAACGGTAACATTGTTATCCGCGGTCTTATCTCAATGGTTGATAACGTAAACCGTATCCTTGACAGAGTCGCATTGTACTTAGCATAAGGAGGACACTAAAATGAGTAAATTCCCAACATACGATACCACAAAAAGCCGCGAGATGTTCCAGCGTGCTACAAAGGTTATTCCATCAGGTATTTACGGCCATTTAGGTCCTGCTGAAGGCCAGTGGATTCCTGTTAACAGATGGCCATCTTTCTCAGAAAAAGCACAAGGTTCTTACTTCTGGGACGTTGACGGCAACAAATACATCGACTATATGTGTGCATATGGTCCTAACGTTCTCGGTTACAATGACCCTGATGTTGATGCTGCTGCTCTTGCACAGCTTAAACTCGGCAACTGTACAACTGCTCCTGCAAAGGTTATGGTTGAATGTGCTGAAACACTTGTTGATACAGTAGCAAGTGCTGACTGGGCATTTTTCTGCAAGAACGGTTCTGATACAACAACTCTTGCAACAATGGCAGCTCGTGCTCATACACATAAGAAGAAGATTATTTTCTTAAAATACTATTATCACGGAGATTTCCCATGGGCACAGAAAATCGACTACCCTGGTATCACTCCTGAAGACGTTGCAAACAACGTTATTGTTCCTTGGTTTGACCTTGATGCACTCCAAAAAGCTTATGATGACAACAACGGTGATATCGCCGGTCTTATTGCACAGCCTTATGACCATGGTAACTTTAAGGATAACGAAGTTGCTTCAAAGGAATATTGGCAGGCAGTTCGTAAATGGTGTGACGACCACGGCGTAGTTCTTATCATTGACGACGTTCGTGCAGGTTTCCGTCTTGACCTTGCAGGTTCTGACCATTTCTATGGTTTTAAAGCAGACCTTATCTGTTTCTGTAAAGCTCTTGCAAACGGTTACAATATGTCAGCACTTTGCGGTGGCGAACATATGAAGGCTACTGTTTCAGGTATTACATACACAGGTTCATATTGGTTGAGTGGCGTTCCATTTGCTGCTTGTATCGCTTGTATCAACAAGATGAAAGCTCTCGACACACCAACAATGTTCCGTCGTCTTGGTAAGATGGTTACTGACGGTTTCAAGGCAGCAGGTGCTGAACACGGATTTGACTTAAGAGTTTCCGGTGAACCTGCACTCTTCTACTTAAGAATTGCAAATGATGACAACCTTATGCTCCATCAGGAATGGGTTGCAGAATGTGTTAACCGTGGTTTGTTTATCACATCTCACCACAACCACTTCATCAATGCTTCTCTTACAGAAGAAGACATTAAGAAGTCAATTGAAATTGCAGAAGATGCATTCTCAGTTGTAGCAAAGAATCATCCTGAAATCAGAGGATAATTAAACAAATTAAACGGAGTGGGGACTCCGTCATATAAAAATATTTAGGGAGGCAGTTTTATGCATAATCTCACAAAAGCAGAATGGCTTGCACTCGAAAAGAAAGCTTATGACCTCCGTAAACTTTGCGTACAGACAACAGTCTGGGCAGGTAGCGGACATTTCGGCGGCGGTATGAGTGTAATGGACCTTCTCACAGTTCTTTATCACAAATATCTCAACATCAAGGTTGAAGACCCAAAATGGGACGACCGTGACAGATTTATTCTTTCAAAAGGTCACGCAGCAATTGCTTATGCTCCTGTCCTTTGCGACAAGGGATTCAACGATGTTGAAATGCTTAAATCATTTAACCTTTCAGGTTCAAAAATGGGTATGCACCTTGACTCAAACAAAGTTGTAGGCGTAGACGCTTCAACAGGTTCACTTGGTCACGGTCCATCAATCGCAGCAGGCACAGCACTTGCAGCAAGACTTCAGAATAAAGATTTCCTTACATATGTAGTTACCGGTGACGGTGAGCTTGACGAAGGTTCATGTTGGGAAGGCTTTATGACAATCAATCACTATAACCTTTCTAACTGTATCGTATTTATCGACAGAAACCACAACATGATTGACGGTAACACAGAAGACGTTATGAAGCTTGAACCACTTGCTGACAAGATGACAGCATTCGGCTTCAACACAATCGTTGTTGACGGTAACAACATCGGCGAACTTTGTGATGCAATTGACGTTGCTATCGAAAGAGCAAAAGAACCTCAGGCTCCTACATGTATTCTTATGGATACAAAGAAGGGTGCTGGTATCAAGTCAATCGAAGGCGACTACACATGGCACTACGGTGCAATCGACGATGCACTCTTTGAAAAGTTCAACAAAGAACTTGACGAGGACTATGCAGCAAGAGTTGCAAGAGCAGAAAAGGAGGGTAAATAATTATGGCAGGCGGATTTGTTTATACAGCAGTTGACCAAACTGCACTTTCTAC
>JAZSKT010000112.1:0-2539 GCA_045534995.1 Candidatus Fimenecus sp. | reverse complement strand
ATTACAATGCTATAATACATTTAACATTTAAGTTAAATGTTGAAGGAGGCACTTTATGGGAATACAAAATACATTAAAAGCCCTTTCTGACCCTGTACGACGCGAAATACTTAATATGCTCAAAAGTGGTCAGATGACAGCAGGGGAGATAACCGAGAAATTCGATATAACAGGTGCGGCAATATCCCGACATCTCTCTGTGCCTACAGAAGCCGACCTTGTCCGTGATAAACGAGAAGGAAAATTCATAATCTATGAATTGAACGCATCTGTGCTTGAAGAAATTATGCTTTGGATAAAAGACTTGAAAGGAGATAACGGTAATGATTAAGAAGAATTTACCAAAACTGATAATTACATCATTAGTAATCCTTATACCAATAGTTATTGGTCTTATACTATGGGATAAATTGCCCGACCAAGTCCCTGTGCATTGGAATATGAATGGTGAAGTTGATGAATATGCTACTAAAACACAAGCAGTATTCTTGATGCCTTTAGTGTTGGTTGCGTTTCAATGGATTTGTGTTTTGGGAACAAGCCTTGACCCTAAGAAGCAGAATATCAATGATAAAATGTTTACTCTTGTTTTGTGGATTATTCCTGTTATATCGTTGCTTTGCAACTCAATGGTGTATGCAACAGCATTAGGTCATAAAGTCAGTGTTGAGATAATTATGCCACTTTTTATGGGTGCATTGTTTGTTATAATCGGCAACTATATGCCTAAATGCAAACAGAGTTATACAATGGGTATTAAATTACCTTGGACTCTTAATGATGAAGAAAACTGGAATAAAACTCACCGTCTTGCAGGTTTCCTTTGGGTAATCGGTGGTATTGTAATAATGGCAACAGCATTTTTAGGTTTATTCTGGCTCTTCTTTGTTGTGCTTATACCAATGGTGATTGTCCCATTCGTTTATTCCTATCTTCTCTACAAAAAGAACAAAACTAAATAAAACATTCAGTATGGCGGGGTTTTAACCCCGCCATAATTTTGCATTCTGCATTCATTTTATTGACAACTTTTAAATCAATGGTATAATGTAATGGTTAAAATGGGTATTTATATGTATAGATACTAACATTGAAAGGGGTAATTCGAATGAGTTACACAGTAGAGAATATTCTTCAAATAGCAAAAGAAAAGAAAATAAAATTTTTAAGATTGCAATTTACTGACATTTTCGGTCAGATGAAAAATATCGCAATTACTGAAAATATGTTCGAAAAAGTGCTTACAGAAGGTCAGATGTTTGACGGTTCTTCAATCGAAGGTTTTGTTCGTATTGATGAGTCGGATATGTATTTGAAACCGGACTTGGATACTTTTACTATTTTGCCTTGGAAAGAGGGTACTGCACGAATAATCTGTGACGTTTATGGTGCTGATAAGGAAACCCCATTTTCAGGTGACCCTCGTTATGTGCTTCGTTCAGTAATTAAGGAAGCAGCTGATATGGGCTATTCAATCAATGTTGGTCCGGAATGTGAATTTTTCCTTTTTAAACTTGATGAACATGGCAGAGCAACAACAAAGACAAACGACGCTGTTGGATATTTCGATATTGGCCCTGCTGATGACGGTGAACAATGCAGAAACGACATCTGTATTGCATTACAGCAGATGGATTATGAAATTGAGGCTTCTCACCACGAATGTGCAGAAGGACAGCACGAAATTGACTTTAAGTTTGCCGAAGCTCTCGACGCAGCCGACAAGGTTGTTACATTCAAGCATGTTGTTAAGACATATGCAAGACGAAATGGTCTTCACGCAACATTTATGCCGAAACCACTTTACGGTGCAGCAGGTAACGGTATGCATACAAATCTTTCACTTATGAAAGACGGTAAAAATGCTTTCTATGACCCTGATGATAAATATGGTCTTTCAGAAACTGCATATCAGTTTATCGCAGGTGTACTTCACCATATAAAAGCAATTACTTGTGTTGCAAATCCACTTGTAAACTCATATAAGAGATTAGTTCCCGGATTTGAAGCACCTGTTTATATCTCTTGGTCAGCTTCAAACCGTTCAGCACTTATCCGTGTTCCTGCAGCAAGAGGAATGGCAACAAGAGTTGAACTTCGTTCATCTGACCCGTCCTGCAACCCATATCTTGAAATGGCTCTCTGTATTGCAGCAGGTCTTGACGGTATCAAAAAAGGTATGAAAGCACCTGAAGGCATTACAACAAATATCTATGATATGACACGAGAAGAAAGAAAAGCACTTGGCATTGAAAATCTTCCAAGCACACTTCAGGAAGCAACAAGAGAGTTCGAAAAGAGCGAATTTGTAAAAGAAGTTCTCGGTGAACACATTTTCTCAAAATATCTTGCAGGTAAAAAGCAGGAGTGGCAGAGTTACACTACAAGGATTACACAATGGGAAATCGAAGAATACCTTACAAAATATTAAAAACAACAGCAAGGGAAACCTTGCTGTTTTGTTTTAATATATGCAGACCGAACCCCACGAAAAAATCGTGTGGTACCCCACGAAATTTTCGTGTACCCCCCCACGAAA
>JAZSKT010000045.1:0-3377 GCA_045534995.1 Candidatus Fimenecus sp. | reverse complement strand
AACATAAACTAATCATAAATAATAGTCAAAAAAAGGAGCTGTTGCGTAATATTTTGTAACCATTTTGAAATAATTTAAAAAAATTTTACTTTTCTCACAAAAAAATTAAATTTAAAAGTAAAAAAACCACTATATATTGGGGCTTTAAGGCTCTCTATTGGATATTAAGTCGAAAATTGACTTCGTTTTTTGTTCATTTTACACAAAAAATGATTTTTTTAAAATTTGACTTTTTTTGTTGCTATGAATATAATCTTCAAGGTCACAAAGCGAGAATAACGGTCGTGGTTTTAGGCGAGAATTGATTTGACTTTTCTAAGTGCGAATTGAAACGAGCCCCTTTAGATAATTAAGGGTTAACGCGGCTTATTAAAGGAGCAGAATGATGAATCAAAATATTAAAGGGCAGATAAAAGCAACTCGTCGCATTGCAGTGCGTGTGATAGCAATTATCTTGGCAATCGCCATTTTATGTGCTGGAACAGCTTTTGCTGCCACAAGTGAGACTTCTTATATAGTTGATATTTATGAAGACTCACAGGTAACAAGAGTAGAAACTACAGAAACAGTAGCAGAAACTGTTGTTGCCGAAGCAGGAATTCAGTTGTCCGAAGACGATAGACTTGTACTCGATGATTTTAATCCCGGTCAGGACAGCAGAATTGTAATTTATCGTGCAAGTCATGTGACTTTTGTGCACACCGACGGAAAAACACTCAACACAATTTTTGCAGGAACAGTAGCAGAACTTATTGAAAGTCAGGGTGTAACACTTTCTGATAATGTCTTTTCAAGTGTCGACGTAAACGCTGTTGTGACAGACAATTTAAAGGTTGAAATGATTAATTCTTATGATGTAATAATCAACGTTGACGGCGAACAGAAATCAGTAAAGTCTACATCTAAAACAATCAATGAATTGCTCGAGGAGCAAAACATTGTTCTTGATGAAGATGACGAAGTGTTCCCAACAACAGATACAGCTCTTCAGAATGATTTGGTTGTTGATGTTCTTCGAGTTGAGTATGTAACACGTGAGACAGAAGAAACTGTTCCATTTACTTCAGAACAAGTTAAGTCTTCTGCAATGGAAAAAGGAACAAAAAAAGTTACCCAGAAAGGTGTTAACGGCATAAAAACTGTCACCCATAAAGACAGAGTTGTTAATGGTGTTGTAGAATCTTCAGAGGTTATCGGTGAAGAAATTACAAAAAAACCGGTAAAAGAAATTACAAAGATAGGTACACTCGTAAAAGAAACTGTAACAAAATTGGGTAACAGTAAGATTGAAAAAAATGGTAAACCCATTTCTGAAATTCCTCTTCCGTCTAAATACACTATCGGTGAAAACAATGTGCCTACGGATTATAAATACACAATTACCGGTAGAGGTGCTGCTTACTGCATTCCAGGGGGTACAACTTCAACAGGTAAGGCAGTTAAGCCTGGTTATGTTGCAGTAAATCCGAAACAGATTCCTTATGGTACAGAGATGTGGATTGTTTCAAATGACGGTGTTGTTTACGGTTATGCAATTGCCGCAGATACAGGTGGATTTATTTACGATGGACATTTCACTGTTGACCTTTATATGGACAGCAAATCACAATGCTATAGCTGGGGCGACAGAGGCGTTACAATTTACGTTTTATAATGATAAAAAGAGAGTTATAAACTCTCTTTTTTTGTTGCTTTTCGGTATGTTTATGATAAAATATAAATATAATAGGGTGACAGGAATAATCTGAATCTGCCTTTAAACGGATATTTTTAAGTCTTTTCGGCAGTTTGGATTTGAAAGGCGACAGCCTTCCTGCATTCTCAATATCCAAAAATCCGATAAAAATATCTCGTTTTAAGGTCAAAGATTTTTTACAGTACGGATTTTAGGCAAAACAAGATATAAAACGGAACAAATTCTTTGTGGATTTGTGAGTATTTTAAGATGGGTTGGCGGAAATAAGCCTGTAAAAAACAGGTCCGGATTATTTCTGTCACCCTAATGTCAGGGTGTGAAAAAAATGAGAGTATTAACTGTTGAAAATGTAAAAAAGGTAGAAGCCTATGCCAATGAAAGTGGGATTTCCTATTTGCAACTTATGGAAAATGCAGGTTCATATTGTGGCAGAATCATCCGTAAAACCTTTGAAAACACAAATAAGAGAAACGTCCTTATTGTTTGCGGAAAAGGAAAAAATGGTGGCGATGGCTTTGTAATCGCCAGAAAACTTTATGAAAACAATTATAATGTAACGGTTATGATGGCAATGGGTTTACCATCAGACGATATTTCTTCCGAGATGTTGTCACGTGTTCGTGCATTGAATATCCCTGTGATATATTATGACAATAACGGAAAAACAGATAAATATTTTGATAATGCCCAGATTATTGTGGACTGTATCTTCGGTATCGGTTTCCACGGTGAGCCTGACACAAACATTCAATCATTGTTCTTAAAAATCAATTCATCTTCTGCTACGGTAATAAGTATTGATATTCCAAGTGGTCTTGAGGGTGACAGCGGAAAAATCAACGGAATTACCGTTATTGCAGATATTACTATCGCAGTTCTTACATTAAAGCCTGTTCATGTGCTTAAACCGTCGTTGGAAAATTGCGGTAAGGTTGTTTTAGCGCCAATCGGTATTCCCGACAGATGTTTTGACAGAGTTAAAGCATCACTTTTTACCGTGAATACTGAAGAAGTAAAGGAATTTTTTACAAAAAGAGATTCCACAAGTCATAAAGGTACATTCGGAACAGTTCTTGTAATCGGCGGAAGTTATGAAATGCCAAATGCAATATATTTTGCATCCCAAGGTGCAGTTAATTGCGGAGCAGGACTTGTCAAAGTGGCGTTTCCGTCAGTGATGTACAGCGCTATTGCTCCTAAAACCTATGAGCAGACTCTTGTACCTCTTGAAAGTAATAAATCAGGAAGAATTTCACAGAATTCCATTAAGCGAATTGAAAAAGAATTGAAAAAATGCTCTTGTGTTATTGTTGGCTGTGGTATGGGCAGAGATGAAGATACAAAAGCTGTTACAAAATTTGTTATAGAAAATTCAGAAGTGCCTGTGATAATCGATGCTGACGGGATAAATTGTCTTAAGGATAATATAGATATAATAGATAACGCAAAAGCACCTGTGATTTTAACACCTCATCCAAAGGAAATGTCAAGAATTGCAAATGTGTCAGTTGAAGAAATTCAGGAAAACAGAGGTGCAGTTGTAAAAGCCTTTACAAAAGCACATAATTGTATTCTTGTGCTGAAAGGTGCATCAACTCTTGTGGGAAGCACGGTTTATGAGGATATGTATGTTAATTCTTCGGGTAATCCGGGAATGGCAACAGGTGGCAGTGGTGATGTT
>JAZSKT010000102.1:0-8962 GCA_045534995.1 Candidatus Fimenecus sp. | reverse complement strand
ACCACTTGTAAGTACACCTATAGTTTTCATTTTATCACCCTTTTGATTTTTGCTAATTATTTCCACATTGAATATTTATGATAACACATTAAACAATAAATTGCAAGTAATATGTCGATTATATTTGTAATATAACATTCTGCTCCCCTGCAACATCTTTCAAATTGAATAAAAGACTGTCATTAACAGAAATCTTTTTACAAGGAAAATACTTTTTACTGTTAGCAAAATAGAAATACACAGGTGTATTACCCTGATTTGCTGAAGAAACAAGTTCTTTACAATTAAAGTATATTGGAGATGACTCGTTTTCAACTCTGATAAAAAGTCCTTTTCGCTTATTCTGATTACTCTTTGCGTTTTCCGCAGTGTCGGCAAAATCAAGAATAATCTTTGGATTTTCTTCTTCCTTCATTGAAAGTCTGCCACCAATGAAAATAACATTACTGTTATATAACATATTAGAATACTTTGCAAAAAGTTTTGGGAAAATAATAACCTCAATTGAGCCGTAAACATCCTCAACTGTCACAAACGCCATTGTATCGCCGGCCTTTGTCTGTTTCTTTGTTACACCACTTATTATACCCATTATTTTAACAGAAACAGAGTCCTCATACTTTGAATTATAATCACTGTCTGATGAAAGAATATCTCCTATACTGTCACATTTAAGCTTATCTGTAAGTTCTTCATACTGTTCCATTGGATGAGCAGAAATATAAAGTCCTGTTGTTTCCTTTTCCATCATAAGCTTTGTCTGTGGTGGAAATTCTTCAATCTTTTTCATAACAAATTCCGAATTGGAAGCAGTATTCATAATATCAAAGAAACCCATTTGACCCTCAAGATTTCTTCGTCTTGAACTATCAAGGTCATCAATAATATCCTGAAGATTCACAAGCATTTCCTGACGGTTATTTCCAAGTCCGTCTAATGCGCCACTTTTGATAAGCCCTTCAACTGCTCGTCTGTTAAAACCTTTTCCGTGAGTACGTTTACAGAAAGAATAAAATGATGTGAATTTGCCGTTTAATCTTCTTTCATTGATAATCGTATCAATATAATCGTGACCTAAATTTTTAATTGCAAGAAGACCAAACATAACTGTTCTATTGTTTTCTTCGCTTACCGTAAAGGTTTTATTACTAACATTTACATTTGGTGGAAGAATATTGATGTTATTATGTTTACACGACTGAATATAATCAGAAATTTTAGTCGAATTATCAAGCACACTTGTAAGCAAAGATGCCATAAATTCACTTGGATAATAATATTTTAAATATGCTGTTCTGTATGCAACAACAGCATATGCCGCCGCGTGAGATTTGTTAAAAGCATAGGATGCAAATGACGACATATCATCAAAAATCTCATTTGCAATTTTATTATCTATTCCGTTTTTCTGGCAACCTTCACAGAAGAATGCTCTTTCTTCTTCCATAACTTTATGCTTTTTCTTTGACATAGCACGACGTACAATATCGGCTCTGCCAAGAGAATATCCTGCCAATGAACGGAAAATCTGCATAACCTGTTCCTGATACACCATACAACCGTATGTGACATCAAGAATATCTTTGAGCATTGGTGTTTTATATCGGATAAATTCATGGTTATGCCTATTTTTAATATATGAATCAATGGAATCCATTGGTCCGGGTCTGTAAAGCGAAATAACAGCGATAATATCTTCAAGATTTGTAGGTTTAAGTCGCATAAATACGCTTCTCATACCACTTGATTCGCATTGAAAAACACCGTCAGTCTGTCCATTTGTGAAAAGTGAATAGACATTTTTATCATCATAAGGAATTTTATCAATATCAAATTCAGGATTTTTCTTTTTAACCATTTTAACACAATCGTTAATTACGGTTAATGTTCTAAGTCCCAAAAAGTCCATTTTGAGAAGTCCGAGTTCCTCAATAGTGGTCATTGTAAACTGTGTCACAACTGACTCATCATTTCGAGCAAGAGGCACATAATCACTTACTGGTCTGTCGGTAATAACAATACCTGCTGCATGAGTTGAAGAATTTCGAGGCATACCCTCAACACTTTTTGCAGTATCAATAAGTTCTTTTATTTTTGCGTCACTTTCGTATAACGCTTTAAATTCATCACTCTCCGCAAGTGCCTTTTCAATGGTTATTCCTAACGCTCGAGGAATTTTCTTTGCAACATTATCAACTGTTGCATACGGAAGTCCCATTGCTCTGCCAACATCACGGATTGCTGCACGAGCAGCCATTGTACCAAATGTTATAATCTGTGCCACATGGTCAGAGCCATATTTATCAATAACATAATCAATAACCTCTTGACGTCTTTCATAACAGAAATCCACGTCAATATCAGGCATACTGACTCTGTCAGGATTTAAAAATCGTTCAAAAATAAGATTATATTTTATAGGGTCTATATTAGTAATTCCCATACAGTATGCACATATACTGCCTGCACCTGAACCTCTGCCGGGGCCAACAGGAATACCTTTATTGCGAGCATATTCTATAAAATCAGCAACTATAAGGAAATAGTCAACATAGCCCATATTGCTGATAATGGAAAGTTCATATTCAAGTCTTTCAACATATAATTTGTCAGGATTTTCGCCGTATCTTTGATGTAATCCCTCATAGCATTTCATTTTGAAATAATCATAATGAGAGTATCCATCAGGAACAATGAAGTTTGGCAACTTTGTATTGCCAAATTCAAAATCGAAATTACACATATCGGCAATTATTTGGGTGTTGTCAACTGCTTCCTGTGTTTTTGAGAATAAAACCCTCATTTCTTCTTCAGTTTTAAGATAGAAATTGTCACTCTCAAATTCAAGAGAATTTTCTTCATCGACAGTATGGTTAGTTGCAATACAAATGAGAATTTTCTGAATGTATGAATCCTCTTTATTAACATAATGAACGTCATTTGTAGCAACAAGAGGAATTCCGGTTTCATTTGAAAGTCTGATAAGACCTTCATTAACTGCAATCTGTTCAGGAATACCGTGATTCTGCATTTCAAGATAATAGTTATCTTTTCCAAAAATTTGAGAATACCAAAGAGCAGTTTCTTTTGCTTTTAAGTATTCACCGTTGACAATATATTTTGGAATTTCACCTGCAAGACAAGCAGAAAGAGCGATAAGTCCTTCGTGATGCTTTTCGAGTAATTCACGGTCAATTCTCGGTTTTGTGTAAAAACCGTCAACCCACGCAGACGAAACTAATTTAATTAAATTTTTGTATCCTGTTTCATTTTTACAAAGCAATACAAGATGGTGTCTGTTAGAGTCAACTCCGTGAACCTTATCAAAACGTGAGCGAGATGCAACATAAACTTCACAACCAATAATTGGTTTTATTCCGTGTTTTTTTGCTGCTTTATAAAAATCAACTGCACCAAATAAGTTTCCGTGGTCGGTAATAGCAAGAGCAGTTTGTCCTCGTTCCTTTGCAGCAGAACAAAGCCTGTCAAGACGACAAGCACCGTCAAGCAAGCTGTATTCTGTATGGACATGTAAATGAACGAAAGACATATTATTACTCCTGATTATTCAGTAACTTTTTTGTAAAAATCAAAGCAATCGAATGTTGCGAAATAGTCTGCAGGTGTTTCTGCACGACGAATTAAATCAAAGTTTCCGTCTTCTTTAAGAAGGATTTCCGCTGATTTAAGCTTACCGTTATAGTTATAACCCATAGCAAAGCCGTGAGCACCTGTATCGTGGATAAAGAGCAAATCGCCCATATCTATTTTTGGTAACATTCTGTCAATTGCAAATTTATCATTATTTTCACAAAGTGAACCTGTTACATCATATTTGTAGTCACAAGGTTCATTTTCCTTACCCATAACAGTAATATGATGATATGCACCATAAATTGCAGGACGCATAAGGTTAACCGCACAAGCATCGACACCGATATATTCCTTGTGTGTATGCTTTTCGTTAATAGCACGAGTTACGAGTGCACCGTATGGTGCTAACATAAATCTGCCAAGTTCAGTATAGATTGCAACATCATCCATTCCAGCAGGAACAAGAACTTCATTATATACCTTTTCAACACCTGCACCGATTGCAAAAATGTCGTTTCCTTCTTGGTCAGGGCGATATGGAATACCGATACCACCTGAAAGGTTAATAAATTTAATATTTGCACCTGTTTCTTCTTTAAGCTTAACAGCAACTTCAAAAAGAGTCTTTGCAAGTGTTGGATAGTATTCATTTGTAACTGTGTTACTTGCAAGGAATGCGTGAATACCAAATTCTTCAACACCTTTTGATTTCATTATCTTGAATGCCTCAAAAAGCTGTTCTGTTGTCATACCGTATTTAGCATCGCCGGGGTTATCCATAATATTATTTGCAATAGAGAAATATCCGCCCGGATTATAACGACAAGAGAGCTTCTTTGGAAGATAACCTAATGTCTTTTCAAGAATGTCAATATGTGTAATATCATCAAGGTTGATAATTGCACCTAAATCATCTGCATATTTGAACTCTGCAGGTGGTGTGTCGTTTGATGAGAACATAATATCATCACCTACTGCACCGATTGCCTTTGAAAGCATAAGTTCAGTAACTGATGAACAGTCACAACCACAACCATATTCTCTTAAAATGTTAATAAGGAAAGGATTTGGAGTTGCTTTAACCGCGAAATACTCTTTAAAACCTTTATTCCATGCAAATGCTTTTTTAAGATTTTCAGCATTTCTACGGATTCCTGCCTCGTCATAAAGATGAAATGGTGTAGGATAAACCTTTGCGATTTCTTCTAATTTTTCTTTTGTTGTAAATGGTACTTTGCTCATTTTTATTCTCCTAAATATCCTTCAATATATTTTTTTACTGTATCAAGTCCTTCTCCGTTTTCTGCAGAGAAAGGAATAAGTCTTTCAGTGGGCACAAAGCTCATTTCCTTTTTTGAGCCTTCAATTCTTGCCGTATAATCTTTTTTCTTCTTAAGCTTGTCACTCTTTGTCATAACAACAATGAACTCATAACCTGATGCTTGTAAAAAATCCATCATCATAAGGTCATCTTTTGTTGGTGGATGACGCATATCAACAAGCTGTACAACAAGTTTGATATTGCGGTCAGAGTTAAAATAGCCTTCCATCATTTCTGCCCAACGGTCTTTTTCGGTTTTTGCAACTTTTGCATAACCGTATCCGGGCAAATCCACAAAATTTGCATTTTCTACCTGATAGAAATTTATTGTAATAGTTTTACCGGGAACAGAGCTTACTCTTGCAAGATTTTTACGCCCAAAAAGTTTGTTAAGTAAAGAACTTTTGCCAACATTTGAACGACCTGCAAAAGCGATTTCAGGCAAATCTGTCGGGGGTAACTGACCAAATGTGCCGTATGCTGCTTTAAATTCTGCTTTATCGTATCTCATAATTAACACCTACTATACAAGTGCTACTTTAAGCACATCATCACCTGTTTTTGCAAAAACAAAATTGATTTTTTCTTTGACTTTTTCATCAATTTTATCAAGGTCACTTCTGTTTGCATCAGGAACAACAACAGTTTTGATTCCCTCAACATAAGCAGCCATTGTTTTTTCACGAAGACCGCCAATAGGAAGAACTCTGCCTGTAACAGTAATTTCACCTGTCATAGCAACACTTGATTTTACCTTACAGCCTGATAACGCAGACACAAGTGCAGTAAATATTGTTACACCTGCTGAAGGACCGTCCTTTGGAACAGCACCTTCAGGAAAATGAATATGAATGTCCTTGTTCTGATAAAAGTCTTTATCTATTCTATATTTATCTGCATTTGTTCTGATATAACTGATTGCTGCCTTTGCAGATTCCTTTATAACATCACCAAGTGAACCTGTAAGTTCAATATTACCTTTACCATCCATAACAGCGACTTCGACTGTAAGCATAGTTCCGCCTACTGATGTATAAGCAAGTCCGTTCACAACGCCAATCTGGTCAAATTTTGAACTCTCATCAGGTTTAAATTTAACAGGTCCAAGATAATTTTCTAATTCTGTATCTTTAATTGAAATTTTGCCATTAAAACCCTTTGCATACTCAACCGCAATTTTTCTTAAAACCTTTGCGATTGTTCTTTCAAGGACACGGACACCTGCTTCTTTAGTGTAACCACTGATTAATGTCTTAAGTGCTTTATCAGTAAATTTCACATAAGACTTTTTAAGACCATTTGAAGTTATCTGTTTCGGAATCAGATGTTTCTTTGCAATATTGAATTTTTCTTCGTAAGTATAACCAGGAATATCAATAATTTCCATTCTGTCAAGCAACGGTGCAGGAATTCTGCTCTTATCATTTGCTGTTGTGATAAATAACACCTTACTTAAATCGTATGGAATTTCAAGATAGTGGTCAACGAATGAATTATTTTGTTCAGCATCAAGAACTTCAAGAAGTGCTGACGACGGGTCACCACGATGGTCTGAGCCTAATTTATCCACCTCGTCAAGAAGAATAAGAGGATTTGAACTTTTTGCTGACTCAATTGCTTCGATTATTCTACCCGGCATTGAGCCGATATATGTTTTTCTGTGACCTCTTATATCTGCTTCGTCACGAACACCGCCGAGAGAAATTCGTGCATAACTTCTGCCCATAGCATTTGCAAGAGAACGAGCAATTGAAGTTTTACCAACTCCTGGAGGTCCTGCAAGACAGATAATTTGTCCTTTTACATCAGGGTTAATCTTTCGCACTGCAAGAAATTCGATTATTCTCTCTTTCACATCCGTTAAACCGTAATGGTCATCGTCAAGAGCTTGTTCAGCGTGTTCAATATCAAGATTTTCTTCTGTACAATATCCCCAAGGAAGAGAAATAATCTTATCAAGATAATTTCTGATAACTGCAGATTCAGGACTTGACGACTGCATTTTCATAAGCCTGTCACATTCACGAAGTAACTTTCTTTCAGTATCTTCCGAAAATCCAATTGCTCGAACCTGTTCTTTGTATTCTTCCGCTTCGGAAATTGCACCATCACCTTCGTTAAGTTCTTCCGAAATAGCCTTGATTTGCTCACGAAGATAATATTCACGCTGATTTTCTTCCATCTGTTCCTGAACTTTTTCGTTGATTTCCTCTTCAATAGACAAAAGTTCAATTTCTCTCTTAAGAATTACGCAAAGTGACTCTGCTCTTTTTAAAGGATTCAATTCATCAAGAAGACTTTGCTTAATCGCATAATCAAGAGGAATGTTTGAAAGAATATAGTCTGTTATTTCTCCTGCTTCTTTACGAACGGAAACTCCAATAACAATATCAGACGGAAGCTTTGGAACAAAATATGCATATTCCTCAAATATACCAACAAGATTACGGACAAGAGCTTCCTCATATTTAGCATTTTCAGGACTTACATTTTCAGTTTCAATACGACGGACAACTGCTGACAAAAACGGATTTGCCGAATTGATATGTAAAAGTTCAGCACGATAAAGACCATAGACAACGACACGAAGTGTGTCAGTTCCAGGTAACTTCATCACCTGCTTAATTTCGCAAACAACACCTGAACCGTATATATCATCATATCGTGGGTCATCACATTCAAGGTCCATTTGCGCAGCAAGAAAAATATTAGTTTTCTTCTCCATAGCACTTCTGACTGCTTTTACTGACTTGGGTCTGCCAACATCAAAATGTAATGTCATTTCAGGGAATACAACAAGTCCTCTCAAAGCAACCATCGGCATTGAAAAAGATTTTTCATTAAATTCATTGAATAATTTATTAGTGTTTTCCATTTTTGAATATATCACTCCTATTATGAACTTATATTATATAATAAAAGACAAATTACTGCAAGAAATACTGTTAATTTTTTTGAAAATAATAAAACACTCTTGCATATTGTTAAAAACTTGCACAAGTTTTAGTGTTTAATAAAGGTTTTTACAAAAAACATTGTTATTTTTTTGTCATTCTATTGACTTTCACCTACACAATTTGATATAATCACACCCGATGTTTATTTTTTTAACACAATATTTTAATAAAATAACTTTTTGGAGGTTTTAATTATGGCAAGAGTTTATAATTTTTCAGCAGGTCCTTCAATGCTTCCTGAAGAAGTATTAAAAAAGGCTGCTGCAGAAATGCTCGATTATGAAGGTAGCGGTCAGTCAGTTATGGAAATGAGTCACCGTTCAAAGGTATATGATTCAATCATTAAGGGTGCTGAACAGCTTCTTCGTGAGCTTATGAATATTCCTGATAATTATAAGGTATTATTCTTACAAGGCGGTGCTTCAACACAGTTTGCTGCTATCCCACTTAACTTTATGAACAAAAATGGTAAGGCTGATTTTGTAATCACAGGTCAGTGGGCAAAGAAAGCATATCAAGAAGCACAGAAATATGGTGAATGTAAAGCAGTTGCATCTTCAGCAGATAAGACATTCTCATATATTCCAAAGCTTAATAAAGATGAATTCACAAAGGATGCTGACTATTTCTATATCTGTATGAACAACACAATTTACGGCACAGTTTATCACGAGCTTCCTGACACAGGTGATGTTCCACTTATTGCTGATATTTCATCATGCTTCCTTTCAGAACCAATTGATGTTTCAAAGTTTGCAATGGTATATGGTGGCGCTCAAAAGAACGTTGCTCCTGCAGGTCTTACTATCTGTATTATCCGTGAAGATATGCTCGGCAATGCAAGAGATATTACACCAACAATGCTTAACTATCAGATTATGGCTGATAATGATTCTCTTTACAACACACCACCTTGCTATACAATTTATATCTGTAAACTTGTTCTTGAATGGCTTAAGGAATTGGGCGGACTTGAAGCAATCAAGGAAAGAAACGAAAAGAAAGCAAAGATTCTCTACGATTTCCTTGATAACAGCAAGATGTTCAAAGGTACTGTTGTTGCTGAAGACCGTTCACTTATGAACGTTCC
>JAZSKT010000199.1:0-3754 GCA_045534995.1 Candidatus Fimenecus sp. | reverse complement strand
CTTCGTTGCACTCACGGTACAAACGAGAGAATTCCGATTGCTTGTTGTGAAGATGCTATTGCTTTCTTTAAAAGATACATAAGAAGAATGACACAAGAATAAAATCTAAAGGGTAGGAATTTCCTACCCTTTTCGTATTTTTACAGCAAAAAAGCCATACTAAAATTAAAATGCTTACAATGTTAAATGAAATTTAATTTATGTTGTTTGATTGACATTTGTAGAAGAATCTTATATACTTTATATGAATATTGTATAATGGAGAAATCTTATGTTGATTAAGTTTTCTGCGCCTTGTCTTTTAGGTTTAGAAGGCCTGGTTGCACAAGAATTACGTGATATAGATGCGTTGAATGTTGAGGCAAACAATGGCAGAGTGGATTTTGAGGGTGATGAAAACATTCTTGCCCGTGCCAATATTTGCTCAAGATACAGCGAAAGAATTTTAATTCGTCTTGGTGAATTCAAGGCTGTAACTTTTGAGCAACTTTTTCAGGGAGTAAAAAAACTTCCTTGGGAAGAATGGATTGGTAAGTTAGATGCTTTTCCTGTAAAAGGTTATTCCCTTAACTCAAAACTTTTTTCTGTAAGTGACTGTCAGGCTATCATCAAAAAGGCAGTTGTTGAAAGACTTAAAGAAAAATACAGAATTTCTTGGTTTGACGAAACAGGTCCGATTCATCAAATTCAGTTTTCAATTATGAAGGATGTTGTGACGGTTTTTATTGATACATCAGGTGCGGGACTTCATAAACGTGGTTACCGCCCTGTTGCAAACACAGCACCTATCAAAGAAACTCTTGCTGCTGCAATGGCAGAACTTGCGAGGCTCCGTCACTATCATACTCTTTATGATGTGACATGCGGCTCGGGAACAATTCTTATTGAGGGCGCTATGAAAGCGCTTAATATTGCACCGGGACTTAAACGTTCATTTATATCAGAGAGGTTTGAAAATATAGATTCATCAGTTTGGCAACAGGAAAGAATGAGAGCAGCCGATTTGGTTATAAAAGATGCGGATTTTATGGCATATGGCTCTGACATTGATTTCCATACACTCCAGATTGCTCGTGAAAATGCAAGACGAGCAGGTGTGGGAATGAAAATTGACCTTTCCAAAAAAGACCTGAAGGATTTTCAGCGTAAAAGCGAAAAAGGTACGGTTATCTGCAATCCGCCTTATGGCGAACGTATGTTGGATATTAAAGCTGCTGAAGATATTTATAAAACAATGGGCAATATTTTTACTCCTGAACGTGGATGGGCATATTATATTATCAGTCCTGATGAAGAATTTGAAAAATGCTTTGGAAGAAAAGCTGATAAAAGACGTAAACTATATAATGGGATGATTAAATGTCAACTATATATGTCTTACAAATAAATTAGGAGAATGGTATGAAACATATCTTTATTATCAATCCAAAGTCCGGCAAGGGACGCAAAGCAAGGTTGTTTGCTGAGGAAGCGGAACATTATTTGAAAAAACATAATTTAGATGGATATGTATACAGAACCAAAGGCCCTCGTGACGGTATGAAGCACGTTGAAGAAGTGGCGAAAAAGGGTGAGCCGGTACGTTTCTATTCTTGTGGCGGTGACGGTTGTCTTTACGAGGTTATAAATGGCTGTTACAGATATCCTAATTGTGAAATTGCAAATATTCCGTTAGGTTCAGGTAATGATTTTAATCGACTTTTCGGCAGAAATAAAAATATTGATGACCATGTTAACGGTGTGCCGGTAAAACTTGACCTTATCGAAACTGATGAAGGCGAAGTTTCAATCAATGAATGTGCAATGGGTGTTGATTCTGAGGTTTGTGCAAAGCAGTCGGATTTCAAGAAACTTCCTTTGGTAAGCGGTGAAGTGGCATACACTCTTGCTGCTCTTAAAATAGTTTTGGCAGGGAAATATACAAATCATTTCAGAATTTCAATTGATGGCGAATTTTATGACGAAGATGATTACATGTTCTGTTATGTGGGTAATTCACGCTGGTATGGTGGCGGTTATATGGCTGCACCTGCGGCTATGCCAAATGACGGACTTATTGACTGTGTTATGGTCAAATTTCCACCAGAACTTGTAGGTAAAGGTCCACTTGCTTTTATTCCGCTTCTTGCAGGTTATAAGAAAGGTGAGCACGTCGACTGGGACTTCACAAAAATTGTTCAGTGTAAGCATGTGAAGGTTGAAAGTACAGAGCCCGCAGCAGTTAATGTTGACGGTGAGTGTGCTTATGTTACAGAAAGAGAATTCAAGATGCTTGAAGGTGCTGTTACATTTATTGTTCATCGTGGTTCTTCATTCCTTGATTTAATAAAATAAAAAAGGACGGTGGATGAGGCAATTCTTATCCACCGTTGCTAATTAAGGACGATAATTATGTACAATTTTTTTGTAAATGAAAATAAAAAACAGAATGACCGTTATTTCATTGACGGAACAGATTTTAATCATATAAAAAATGTTCTGCGAATGGTTGTGGGTGATACATTCCTTGTAAGTGAAAACGGCATCAGCAACCTCTGTGAGATTGAGCGATTTGAAAATGATTTTGTTGTGGCAAGAATAATTGAAGAAAATTATAACGACACAAATCTTCCAATAAAAATTCATCTTTTTCAGGGACTTCCCAAAGGCGATAAAATGGAGTTAATTATACAGAAAACAGTTGAATTGGGTATTGAGAGTATAATTCCTGTTGAAATGAGCCGATGTGTTGTAAAGGTTGACGACAAAAAGAAAAAAAGTAAGCAACAGCGCTGGCAGGCAATTTCCGAAAGTGCCGCAAAACAGAGTAAGCGAAACACAATTCCTGAGATTGAAGATATTGTTACATATAAACAGGCTATGGCAAGAGCAAAAGAAATGGATTTGTTTTTAGTGCCTTATGAAAGTAAAAATGGTATGGAAGACACTAAAAATGCCTTGTCGCAGATAAAGAGCGGAATGTCCGTAGGTATTTTAATCGGTCCTGAGGGTGGATTTGATGAAAAAGAAGTTGAACTTGCTATGGAAAACGGTGGTCAGGTAGTATCTTTGGGCAAACGAATCCTTCGTACCGAAACTGCTGCAATAACATCAGTATCTATGTGTATGCTTTATGCTGAAATGTATTTAGGTGACAATAAATGAAACAATTACCGTCAGAATTTATAGAGAGAATGAAAAATCTGCTGGGTGATGAGTTCGAAAATTTCTTGAAATCTTATGACGAAAAGCCTGTAAGAGCCTTCCGTGTAAATACGGATAAAATCTCTCTTGATGATTTCCAAAAACTGAATATATTTTCAAATGAAAAAATTCCTTATGTGGAAAATGGCTTCTATTTTGATTATGACGGAATAGGGAATCATCCTTATCACCACGCAGGAATGTTCTACATTCAGGAACCTGCCGCTATGGTTCCTGTTGAAAGCATACATATTAATCCTGATTGGAAAGTTCTTGACTTGTGTGCCGCGCCCGGTGGTAAGAGTAGTCAAATTAAGAATAAATTAGGTGAAAACGGAGTTCTTGTGTCTAATGAGATTGTTCCGTCAAGATGCAAAATCTTAACAGGCAATATGGAACGAATGGGCTTTAAAAATGTAGTTACAACGTGTATGAGTCCGCAAAAGTTAGCAAAGGAATTTCCCGAAACCTTTGACATGATTATGGTTGATGCTCCTTGTTCAGGTGAAGGAATGTTCCGTAAGGAAGAAATCGCAATTGATGAGTGGTCTCCTGAAAATGTGCTGATGTG
>JAZSKT010000100.1:0-9800 GCA_045534995.1 Candidatus Fimenecus sp. | reverse complement strand
AAATTCCTGGGACATTATTCTTCATGTAACATTGGGTGGCTTTGCTGTTATTATGGGTTATGAACTTGTAACCTGCATTCAAAAGCGTGATAAAAAATATGTTTATGTAAATATTGCACTTTTATGTGCTCTCGGTGTTTCATTTGTAGGATGTACCGGTTGGGAAGTGTTTGAGTTTACCTTTGACCAAATTGCAGGTGGCGACTCGCAACACTGGTCAAAAGCACTTGCTGAAGAAGCAGCAATAATCTATAACAATCCGCACCTTGCTTCCCCTAACGTTATCCCTGAACTTGACCCAATGCGATATGCTGTCATCGACACTATGGAAGACACACTCTGTAATGTAGTCGGTGGACTGCTTGTGTACATTGGACTTCGCATCAAACCGTATAATCACACAGGCAAAAATGATGTTAACAAATTAGCAGAAGAAAAAATAAAAGTGCATAAATAGAATACAAAGCGCAAAATGGAGTGCTAATATGAAATTATATATGAAACAAAAGGTTTTTTCGTGGGCTGATAAATTCACAATTTATGACGAAAGCGGAAATGATGCTTATTGGGTTGAGGGCGAAGTTTTTTCAATCGGCAAAAAGCTTGACCTTTTTGACAAGGCAAATAACCACAAAGCACATATTCATCAGAAAGTTTTGTCATTTCTGCCACGATTTTTTATAGAAATCAATGGTGAAGATGTTGCGGAAGTTGTAAAACATTTTACACTTTTCAAGCAAAAATTCAGCGTAACGGGATATGACTGGCAGGTTGACGGTGATTTTTTCGCACACGAATACGAAATTTATCGCGGTGACTATTCTATTGCTACAATTTCAAAGGAATGGTTCACATTCGGTGACGCCTATTCCATTGATATTACAGACGGAGTTGACCCTGTGGGTGTGCTCTGCGTGGTGCTTATTATCGACGCAATTTTAGCACAGTCAAACAACGCAAAAATATCATTCACATTTGGTGGGTAAAAAGTTTAAAATGAAAAACTGAAAGTGGAAAACGGAAAGCAAATTCTGTTTTCCACCTTTTTTATTAGTTTTAAGTTATAAAACAAATTATAATTTGTCGGGATGTTATTGAGAATACGATAACTTGTAGGGGACGACGACCACGGCGTCCCGTTGTCGGTTTATCTGTTCACTTTGTTCGGGCTGCCGAGTCGTCAGCCCCTACAATTACGAATTCCAAATTACGCTTTACGAATTATCCTTACAAACTCCAATTTGTCTAACAGTTTTCCACTTTTAGTTCATCATTTTCAATTAAACAATTATATGATTTACCTTTTTCCAAACTCTTATCAAGGATTTTTTCCGAGAGAATGTCCTCGATGTTTGTCTGGATTGCTCGTTTTAACGGTCTTGCACCATAGATTTTGTCGTATCCTGCCTTTGACACGAAATCTATAACGGAATCATCAAATGTCATCTCGATTTCAATATCCCTCATACGCTTTTCGAGTCCTTTTAAAAGGCGTTTTGCAATCTCTTTAATATCTTCTTCGGAAAGTCTTGTAAAGACGATTGTGTCGTCAATTCTGTTAAGGAATTCGGGACGGAAAGTGTTTTTAAGTTCACTCATAACAGCCTCTTTGATTTTTTCGTCAGAGTGGCTGTTTTCATTTGCGGTGAAACCAAATGTTGTTTTTTCTTCATTTATGAGCCTTGCACCAACATTGGAAGTCATAATAATCACACAGTTTTTGAAGTCTACTTTCCTACCCTGTGAATCCGTTAAAATTCCGTCGTCAAGGATTTGCAAAAGTGCATTGAAAACATCGGGATGAGCTTTTTCAATCTCGTCAAAAAGGATTACTGAATAAGGCTTTCTGCGGACTTTTTCCGTAAGCTGACCGCCTTCGTCAAAGCCCACATATCCGGGCGGTGAACCAATGAGCTTTGAAACGGTGTGCTTTTCCATAAACTCTGACATATCAAGTCTTATCATGGCATTTTCGTCACCGAACATGGCTTCAGCCAGTGCCTTTGTAAGTTCAGTTTTACCAACACCCGTTGGACCGCAGAAAAGGAATGTGCCCATCGGTCTTTTCGGGTCTTTAAGTCCTGCACGGCCACGACGAATTGCACGGCTGACTGCAGAAACAGCCTTTTCCTGACCTACAATTCTCTTGTGAATTTCAGCTTCCATATTGAGAAGTTTTTCACTCTCTTCTTGTGTCATTCGGCTTACGGGAACCCCTGTCCAGCCTGACACAATTTCTGCAACTTCAGTTTCCGTAACCTGTAAATCTCTGTTATTGTCACGGGATTGCCATTTTGCCTTTTCGGTATTATATTGCTGTTGAAGTTCTTTTTCCTTATCCCTTAAAGCGGCTGCACGTTCAAAATCCTGCTGATTTACTGCCATTTCCTTTTCAGCGCTGACGGTTGAAATGCGATTTTCCATTTCCTTGATTTCATCAGGTGGAGTCATGGACTGGAGTCGCACTTTAGAACAAGCCTCGTCAATCAAATCAATTGCTTTGTCAGGTAAAAATCTGTCACCGATATATCTGTGAGAGAGAATTACCGCTGATTTTACTGCTTCGTCGGTAATTTTCACCTTGTGGTGTGCCTCGTATTTATCACGAATTCCTTTTAAAATCTCAACAGAATCTTCAACTGATGGCTCACCCACAGTTATAGGTTGAAAACGTCGTTCAAGTGCCGCATCTTTTTCGATATTCTTACGATATTCGTCAATGGTTGTAGCACCGATTAACTGCAATTCTCCACGAGCCAATGAAGGTTTTAAGATATTTGCCGCATCAACTGCACCCTCTGCACTTCCCGTACCCATAAGGGTATGCACCTCGTCAATGAAAAGAATAATATCCTTTGAATTTGTCACTTCGTCAATGACACCTTTAATTCGTTCCTCAAAATCGCCTCTGTATTTTGTACCTGCCACCATTCCTGTCAAATCGAGTGACACAATTCTCTTATCTTTCAAAAGTTCAGGCACAGTTCCTTTTGCAATTTTAAGTGCAAGTCCCTCGGCAATTGCAGTTTTACCGACACCCGGCTCACCGATAAGACAAGGATTATTCTTACTTCGACGACTTAAAATCTGAATTACACGCTGAATTTCATTTTCTCGACCAATTACAGGGTCGATTTTATTTTCTTTTGCAAGTGCGGTCAAATCTCGGGAAAACTTTTCAAGTTGAGAATTATTGTTTTTATTCTGTTGACCGTAGTTTTTTTGTGCCTGACCTTTTCCGCCTGCTGATTCTGCCAAATCTTTTAAAATAGCCTGTGGATTCACGGATGAACGGACAAGAAGTTGACAACCATAACCGTTCCCCTCACGACAGATAGAAATGAGAAGATGCTCCGTACCTGTAAGAGTCAATCGCATGGAACTGGCAAGTGCCAATGCGTTCTCGATAATATGTTTGCTTCGTGGTGTAAAGTCGGCAGGACTTAATTCAGTAGGCATTCCTGCGCCCACAGTTTCACGTATCAAATCAAGAATTTTACGGTATGTTACACCCTTTGAATTAAGAAGTTTCCCCGCAACAGAGTCCGTACATTCAAGAATCCCCAGAAGAAGATGTTCACTGCCGATATATGTGTGGCCCAAATCTTCAGCATTTTCAAGAGATTTGTTGAGCGCCATATTTGCCTTTTCACTAAAACCTGTAAAGTTATACATTGTCATTTCACCTCAAATTATAATAATTTTGCACTTTGCGCTTTGCATTTTGCTTTTAAAAAAGTGGAAGCCTTATCAAGCCCCCACCTTTAATTACGAATTACGCATTACGAATTACGAATTCAACTTGTTCCTTACCTCCGTTGCCCTTACCATATCTCTTTCCTGTGTAGGTAATCGTTGACCTGCACGAGAATTGATACTCGCAGGTTGCATTGAAATCATCAGTTCGTTGACAGTTTCAATTGGAACATTGATTTTTCCTGCAACAGAGCCAAGGCGAACAAGAGAAAGATTTTCCATAAGTTCCTTTGTGGACAGAAGTCTTGCCCATTTCAGAGTGCCGTAAGCACGGAATATGGCATCATCAGTATCAATTGATTTGAGAAGTTCTTCTCTTGCTGTACGCTCGTTTGCGCAAAGCTGTAAAGTGATGGCTTTTAAATTTTTAATTGCAAATTCTTCGGAAATACCGAGAGTTATCTGGTTACTTAACTGATACATATCCCCTACTGCTTTTGTGCCTTCACCAAAAGCACCACGGAATGTAAGTCCGAGTTTTGAGATAGTGTTAATCAGTTTATGAATTTGTCCGTTCATTGTAAGGGCCGGAAGATGGAGCATAACAGATGCACGCATACCTGTACCAAGGTTTGTTGGGCATTGAGTAAGATAACCGATACGCTCATCAAAGGCGTAACTCAGCCTGTTTCCGATTAAATCGTCAATTTCGTCTGCAACCTGATATGCCTCATCAAGGGCAAATCCCGATTTCATTACCTGTAATCTAATATGGTCTTCTTCATTGAGCATTATACAAATATCCTCATCTTTGGAAATCATAAATGCTCTGCCGTCAAGGTCGGAGGCAAATTCGGGACTGATAATATGTCTTTCGGCCATTGATGCCGCCTCAAATTTTGCGAGAGTTTTCATTTCCACAAATCGCAGGTCATATTTATTGTCCTTTTCCAAAGCGTCCTTAATAATATTATTAAGTTCCATTCTGTTTTTAGTATTCAATTTGTTTGGGAAAGGATATTCACTTATGTTTCTTGCAAGGCGGATTCGTGTGCTTACAACAATGTCGCTCTGCTCACCAACGCCTAAATACCATCTGTTACTCATTTTTGCCACCTGCCTTTAATGTGTTTATTTTGTCACGAAGTTCTGCCGCTTTTTCAAAATTCTGTTCTTCTATTGCCTTTTTCAGTTCGTTTTCAAGTTTTTCGATTTCATTTTCTTGCGTGTTGATTTCAGTTTTGATTATTGTTGGATTTTTGCCCTCGTGACGAGTTTTTCCGTGAATTCTCTGTAATGATGGCAGAAGCTTGTCGTAGAATGTGGTGTAACAATCTGCACAACCAAGTTTTCCGTTATTTACAATATCATTGAATGTGTTTCCGCATTTTTCACAACGAATTGTTCTTGAACTTAAGGATGCTGTCTGTGGTTCACCGAAGAATGAACCGAGCAAATCGGTAAATGTGTTACCGAAACCACCGAAAACATCATTGTAACCAAGCGCCTTAGCACAATCCGAACAGAGATGCGCCTCTGCACTCTCACCGTTTATAATTCTTTTAACATGAGTTGTAGCCTCATATTTTCCGCAATTTTGACATAACATAATAAATTCACTCCGTTCAAATGCAAAATGCAAAACGCAAAGCGCAAAATTATTTTTGATTTTGCTGTGTCGTTTTACAAATTGCCATTAATAATGCAATAATTTCTTTTATATCTTTTTCAATTGAAACAAACTCTTTTCCAGTTAGATACTCTGTTGTATTTAACAATCGTAACCAATAATATGGTTTCATGTGCTTCTTTTAATGCAATACTTAATTTTGCATAAAAATCAGCCTTTGTTTATCCCCTTTCTGCTTCTGCAACATTTGCACCTATACTTGTACCACATTTCAAAAGTTGTTTTGTCATAACATATTCTTTTTTGTCATTTATTAAGTGTTTGTATAAATTAACTATTCTTACAGCAAATTGAAAACTTTTACTCTCTATAATATTTTCATCCATATTCTAATCACCTACAATCATTTTGCGCTTTGCACTTTGCATTTTGCGCTTAAATAACATTTAATATCATTTGTTTAAATATTGATGCACGGATAATGCAGGCGTATTCCCTTGGAATATCACGGTAAGCATTTCCCGTAAGGGCTGATAGGAATATTTTTACCGTTTTTTCATCTATAATATCCCTGTCGTAAAGATTTTTTAAATGAGCACGACAGGTGTTTTCATCAAGCGACTGACCAATTGAATTAATCAGGTGCATTTTAAGTGAGTTTCTGTCGTATGTTGCTCTTGTTATCTTAATGTATCCGCCACCGCCACGACGACTTTCAACAATATAGCCGTGTTCAGGCGTAAAGCGTGAAGATATTACATAGTTAATCTGACTTGGAACACAGCCGATTTTCTGCGCCAACTCATTTCGTTGAATTTCCGTATAACCGTCATTTTCAAGCATCTCCTGAATCATAGATGCGATTATGTTGCTGATATTCATAATTTACACCAACTTTTCTTTGACTTTGACTTTCTTTGACCTTTCTGATTACTATTATAGCAGATGTTTTCACAATGTCAAGGTCAAAAAAGGTCAAATTTTAATTATTTACAATTTTTTCATATTTTTTGCTTTCTGTACCCAAATACACCCCACGAAAAAATCGTGTGGTACCCCACGAAATTTTCGTGTACCCCCCCACGAAAAAATCGTGCCTATAAAATAATAATAAGAAATAATATATAAATTATTTTATAAATACATAACCGATTAACTATTTTTTTAAGATAGGTATTTTTTAGTTGATTTTTATCTTAAAATGGCTTTGTTTGTAAACTTTTCATTAACATTTTCGGGATTTTTAAAAATCGTCCCGGGAAAAGCGGGACGAAAATGCTTTTCCGCCCTATATATGGGAGGTATTTTTTTTGAATAACAAGTTTTACTATACATTTTTACCATTAAATTTAATCTATGATGTTCAATATGAAAGTCTTTCATTAAATGCAATTGTCCTGTATTCGTTATTTTTAAACCGAAACAAACTGTCACTTAATAACCCTGATTACAATGACAGCAACGGAACATTTATCTATTTCAGTAATCCGCAAATTCAAACAGCACTTCGTTGTAATCAGGATTCTGCCCGAAAAGCATTGAATGAACTTGAAACTGCCGGACTTATCCGTAAGGAATATCAGAAAAACGGTCTGCCACTAAAAATATATGTTAAAGATATTCGTGAAGCATACTCGAATACATATAATCCGGACAAGCCACCCGAGAACCCCAGGCCGAAACCAAACAGGGATTTTAAGCCTTATTCCCCTGCTCCACACAAAGAAAAGCAGGTGAGTTTTGATGTTAAAAAGGCAGAAAACATTGCCGATAACGGAACTCTTGACTTTGGTGAAATGAAAATAAAAAGACGCCGAAAACGGCCAAGCAGTCCGATGATATGAAACATGAATCGTCCGAATTGGGTTATCTATATATTTTAGAACGGGCAATTCGCGAATTGCCCCTACAAAATCACATAAAAATGAATATGGGACGATGTAGTCATCGTCCCATACACAAACACATATTTTTTATTCATTATTCTGAAGTTGGCGAATATCGTCGCCAAAGAATTTAACCATAACAAAGTTGCCGATAATTCTTGAGGCAATACTTTCGGGATAGCGTGATTTGATTTCTTCAAGACTTAAATTTGAACTAATAATCGTTGGCACACCACGGGCAATTCTGCTGTTGATTATGTTATAAAGTGATGATGTGGCAACTGCAGAAGAAAACTCCGCACCCAAATCGTCAAGAATCAGCAAATCAGCACCAATGAGAATATCCTCGGTTTCAAAGGAATCTGCTCTGCCGAATTTTTCTCGTTCAAGTTTGTTGAGGAATGTGATGACCGAGCCGTAAATCACATTGTAACCTTTTTTGATGGCTTCGTTGGCAATAGCCAAGGATAAATGAGTTTTACCGAGTCCCGTTCTTCCGCAGAAATAAAGGCTTACAGATTCTGTGTCAAAATTTTCTGCATATTTCATACAGCGGTAATATACATCCTTCATAACATCATAAGGTGCTTTTCCGTTTTCCGCTGTTTTAGGATAATAATCCAAGTCAAAATCTTCAAAACTGGAAAGTTCAAGTGGCGTCATCTTTGACATTTTCTCACTTGCGTACTTTTTAAGCAATTCCACGTGACAAGAACAGAGTTTTGTGCCGTATGACACACCTTTTTCGTCATCTCTTTCTTCTATGTATCCCGTATCCTGACACTTTTCGCAAGTGTATTTCACATCAAGGTAATCTTCAGGAAGATTTAATGCTTTGAGAAGTTTTTTTCGCTCTGTTCGAAGTAGTGTGTTCTTTTCACGGATTTTAAGGAGTTTTTCCTGCGCATTACCGCCTGAAGAAAACACACTCACGATTTCCATTCCCGTTTTTGAGAGTTCAGTTTCAATAAATTGAAATTCGGGGTAATTCATATTCAATTCATTTTTATGTTGCTGTGCAGTATATTCTGCATCATTTTTTCTTCGTCTGATTTCTGCCACAGCCTTTTGACGAAGTTCCTTCGAATATGCCATTCTTATGCCCCCTTACTCTTTCTTTTTTTATTTTTCATTGAGCCGAAATCCTTTGGATTTTCAGTTGCCAGCTTTTCGGCTTTTTCCACATCAAATGATGTTTCTTTATTTTCTGCTTTAGATTTTTGTGTCTTGCTCTGGAATTTCTTTGTGCCTTTTTCAATGTCCTCAAGGGTATTAAGACCTTGCTTACGCCAATTCTTGATAGTTCCGTTCATATGACAAATGTTGTTCCAGACAAGTCTGCCTGTCTGCTTTTCTGCTTTCATAATGTTGAATGCTTTCTCGATTTCGTTGATGGTGTATCCCCAACGAAGCCATTCGCAGAAAACTTCCATAACGGCAAATGTAGGCGCTGACGTGTCGTTGTTTGTACGAACTGCAAGTTCTTTAAAAACTGTCAGCGCTTTTTCAGTTTCGTTTATGTAATCATCAGCAGAGGTCAAGTCAGTAATACCGTTTTCAGCCCAATATTTTGCGATTTTGAGAATGTCATTCTGACTTGTGTTATCAATACTTTTTGCATAGTAAAGAAGACAGTTTGCCACATCAGGCGTAATTCCGTAACGGTAAACAACGGAATAAATTGTGCATTGCATACTGTAACCCAGCGTTCTGCCCAAGATTTCCTGCGCCTCATTGAAAAGACGCTTCATAGCACCGTTTTTCTTGAGAATTTTCTCGATTTCTGCCTGATTTGGATTTGTAAACTGAATTTCAGGCAGTGGCATTTTCACTTTTTCAGGTGTTGCAATCTGCTTTTCCGTTTTAACGGGTGCTGATTTTTCCTCACTCTGTAAAATTCCGTTATCAGTCCAATATTCGATACATTCTTTTACTGTTCCGAGAGAAAGATTTGTAATTTTTGTGATTTCTTCCAAAGTGAAATCAGGATTTCTGAAAATGGCGATAATAACCTTTAACTGTTCGCCACTTGCGAATTTAAGTCCACGGTCTGCAATTTCCGTTGGCAATGAGAACATTGACGAATATTCCTTTGGTGAAATTTTAAACACATCTTTCCCCCCTCTACACAATAATTTGGACAATAAGTATATCATATATTTTTATGATTTGCAATCATAAAAATAATTCGTAGTTCATAATGCGTAATGCGTAATTATTTCATATCAGTTGGTTTACTTTTTAATTGCGAATTACGAATTGCGAATTCCGCATTTAATTATTGACTTTACTGCGTTAAAGTTATATAATTATTAGGTATATAGATTTCTTTAAAATTTTTGGTTTGGAGTGGAATTTATGAGCGTTACAAAATCAGTTTTCGGCGTTACAAAAGACGGTAAACAGGTTGACTCTTTTCTCATTGAAAACAACAATAATATGAAGATTAACCTTATCACTTACGGCGCTACTTTACAGAGTATTCTCGTAAAGGATAAGGACGAAAATGAACTCGATTTATTACTCGGTTTTGACGATATGGACGGTTTCGAAAATCGTCACGATTATCAGGGTATGATAGTAGGTCC
>JAZSKT010000119.1:0-2964 GCA_045534995.1 Candidatus Fimenecus sp. | reverse complement strand
AACCTTGATGAAAACGAATATGCACCTTATGTGCCTAAGAATCTTGCTATTGAAGATAAATGTATTTTAAGCAAGTATAATGACCTTGTAAAGGATGTTACAGACTCACTTGAAAAGTTTGAGCTCGGTCTTGCTGTGCAGAAACTTTATGACTTTATCTGGGACGTATTCTGCGACTGGAATATCGAAATCGCAAAAATCCGTCTTAATGGTGAATGCCCAACTGCAAAAGCTACTGTTAAAGCAGTTCGCGTTTATGTACTGTCAAACACACTTAAACTCTTACATCCGTTTATGCCATTTATCACAGAAGAAATTTGGCAGACATTACCTCACGATGGCGACTCAATTATGGTGTCCGTTTGGCCTGTATTCAGTGATGAACTCTCATTCAAGGCTGACGAAAATGAAATGGAAAGAGTTATGACTGCTATTAAAGCTGTTCGTAATCGTCGTGCAGAAATGAATGTTCCACCATCAAAGAAAGCAAAGATTTTCATTGAAACTGTTTATGAAAACACATTCTCTGAGGGTGCAAACTTCTTCGTAAGACTCGCATCTGCTTCTGATGTTGAAATCGTTAAGGGCTATGAAAATGACGAAGCTGTGGCTATCATCACAGAAGACGCAAGACTCTTCATCCCAATGGACGAACTCGTTGACTTCAAGGCTGAACTTGAACGCCTTGAAAAAGAAAAAGCAGGAGTTCTTAAAGAAATAGCATTTGTTTCAGGCAAACTCAACAATGCTAACTTCGTTGCAAAAGCACCTGAAGCACTTGTAAACGAGCAACGCGAAAAACTTGCAAAATATAACGAAAAACTCGCAATGCTTGAAGAAAGTATTGCAAAAATCGCAAATAAATAAAAATGATATGGGAATGCCTTCCCCTTGAGGGGAAGGCAAAAAAATAAGACCTCTCATTACGAGAGGTCATTTTTTATGTATTTTCGATTATTCCTTAATCATCAATGACTTAACAATTGCTGTCATTTCTTCTTTACCGAAGATTACAGGAACTGGGTAACCTGGGTTACCTTCTTTAAGAGCACGTTCTACGATAAGTGGAATATCTTCTTCCTTAATCTGTGCAAAGCCTGTTGGAATATTCATTCTTTCATTCATAGCTTTGATTTCAGCGATAAATGCTTTTGCCTTTGCTTCTTCATTTGCACCCTGAATGCCAACAATGTCAGCAAGTTTAGCAAGTTTTTTATAAACTGCACTGCCATAACTTTCAAGTATAACAGGAAGAATAACTGCATTTGCAAGACCGTGAGGAAGTCCATAAAGACCACCAAGGTTGTGAGCGATAGCATGAACATAGCCAACATAAGCACGTGTAAATGCCATACCTGCGTTATATGAAGCTAAAAGCATCTGATTTCTTGCTTCAATGTTTTTACCGTCGTTGTAAGCTGTTTCAAGGTTTTCGAAAATCATCTTTGTAGCCTTTTCAGCATACTTGATTGTTGACGGAACATTACTGTTACCGATATATGCTTCAACAGCGTGTGTAAGAGCGTCCATACCTGTTGTTGATGTGATGTGTGGAGGAAGACCAACTGTAAGTTCAGGGTCAAACACAACATAAGGAGGACGAAGAACAGAGTCGTTACAAGCGTACTTTTCGTGTGTTTTTGGGTTAGAAACAACCGCTGCAAGTGTGCATTCTGAACCTGTACCTGCTGTTGTAGGAACTGCAAAGAATGGTGGAAGCTTTTTGCCGATTTTCATAATACCACGCATTTTTTCGATTGGCTGGTCTGGTTTTACAACTCTTGCTGCTGCAATCTTTGCACAGTCCATAGGAGAACCGCCACCGAATGCGATAACACCCTGACAACCGTTATCAAGATAAATCTGTCTTGCTGTTTCGATGTTGTCGATAGTTGGATTTGGCTGAACACCGTCATAAACTGTGTACTTAATACCAGCTTTATCCATTTCTTCATAAAGAGAGTTTAAAAGACCAAGAGATGTAAGACCCTTATCAGTTACGATAAGAACATTATCAACACCTTTTGACTTCACGAATGCAGGAAGTTTTCTGATGCTTCCCGGACCAGTGAGCATTTCTGGCTCACCCCAAGGTAAGAAGAACTCAACAAACATAATTACCTTCTGGTAAATTCTGCAGAACGCTTTGAAAAATACTGTCATAAAATCATTCCCTTTCATTTCTGGTGAAGAGAATCAAGCATTACATACCCCTAATACTCAAATTCCGCAACCCAATATATTCCATTATAAACATTTTAACTCAAATTGTTAAATATTTCAATAGCCAATTTACTGTCGTAATCGATTTGTGCTTTCAACTCATCTTTTGAGTTGAATTTTTTTTCAGCACGAATAAAGTCAATCAGTTCAACCTTGATTTTTTGGTAATAAAGGTCACCGTCAAACCCTAAAATACAGGTTTCGGAAAGTACCTTGTCACCACCGATTGTGGGATGACAACCAAAGTTTGTAACCGACGGATACACTTTTCCGTCAACTGTTGACTGTGAGGCATAAACACCGTGCTTAAGGTTGATAAACCCTGTTGGGAAATGCTGATTTATTGTTGGAAAACCCAAAATCTTTTTGCCGATTTTATTTCCTTCAACCACGAGAAAATCATAAGAAAACTTTCTTCCGAGCATTTCGTTGGCAGTTTTTATATCACCCTTTGCCAGAGCTTGACGGATTCTTGTGGCACTAATCATTTCACCTTTATACCCTATGCTCTGTGCCATTTTGTATATTACACCATATTTTTCGCAAAGTTCACAGAGAATTTTACTGTTTCCGCCACCATCTTTGCCAAAAAGGAAATTTTCACCGCAAATAACTGCACCAACATTGTATTTGTTAATAAGAATATCTCGTAAAAATTCTTCAGGAGAGAGATTACGAATATCCTCAAAACTTATATGCACAGGCAAAACACCGTTTTGTCTTGCAAAATCCTCTTTATCC
>JAZSKT010000053.1:0-4079 GCA_045534995.1 Candidatus Fimenecus sp. | reverse complement strand
AAAAAAGGATAGTCAGGATATTTGCTTTGTCCCTGACGGTGATTATGTAAGCTTTATTAAGAACTATAACAATAAAGCGTATCCAAAAGGACAGTTTATCCATAAAGACGGATTTTCTTTCGGTGAACATAAAGGCATCGTAAATTATACTATCGGTCAGCGTAAAGGACTTGGAATTGCATATAAAAACCCACTTTATGTACTTAACATTGACCCTGAAACAAATAATATTATTTTAGGCGATAATGAAGATTTGTTTACAGACGAAGTAAATGCTAAAAATGTGAACATAATCAGCGGAAGACCGATTACGGAGCCAATCCGTGTCCTTGCTCGTGTTCGTTACAGACATAAGGAACAACCGGCTCTCGCTTGGCAAACAGAAGACGGAAATCTTCATGTAAAATTCGATGAGCCACAAAGAGCAATCACCAAAGGACAGTCATTAGTTATATTTAACAATGACGAAGTATTGGGCGGTGGCGAAATTATATAAGTGCAAAATGCAAAACCCAAAGTGCAAAATGTAGGGGCGATTCACGAATCGCCCGTTTATTTTTTTACCGAATACACTCTTAAAATCACCGAATACTTTTAATATATTGCAAACCAAAATGCAGAATGATAATATACACTTGCAAGGAGGAATTTCATGAAACTTCAAATTGTAATTGACACTAATCGTGACGAAGAAATACTCATATACACCCACAGAAAAAATCCATTAGTGGTTGAAATTGAAGAACTTGTAAACAACCATTCTGTTGATTTAATCGGCTATACCGAAAACGAAACAGTGAAACTCAACTTAAATGATATTTATTGTTTCTTCACAGAAGACAACAAGGTTTATGCACTCACTGAAAATGAGAAGTTTCGGCTTAAATCAAGACTATATCAGTTAGAAGAAAATCTTAATAATAACTTTGTAAAAATCAATCAGTCCTGTATAGCAAATATCAAAAAGATTGACCGTTTCAAAGCAACTGTGGGTGGTTCATTAACCGTGATTTTCAAGAATGGATATGTGGATTTTGTGTCACGAAGAAATCTCAAAAATGTAAAAGAAAGGTTAGGTTTATAATATGAATAAATATGTAAAAGAATTTTTTCACCGTGGACTTATCTTTGGTGGATTTGGACCAATAATTTTTGGAATTATAATTTTTATAGTATCAAAAACAACTGACAATTTAGTTTTGAGTGGCGGAGAAGTGTTGATAGGTATTGTTTCAACTTATCTGTTGGCATTTGTTCACGCAGGTGCAAGTGTGTTTAATCAAATTGAGCATTGGTCAACAGGTAAATCTCTGCTTTGCCATCTCTCAACACTCTATGTGGCATATTCTCTTTGCTATGTGGCAAATACATGGATTCCATTTGAACCAACAGTGCTTTTGATTTTCACATTGATTTTTATGGTAGTCTACTTTGTAGTGTGGGGTATTGTATATTTCTCAATAAAGACCATAAGCAAAAACTTCAACGCAAAATTAAAATAATAATGTAGGGGACGATGCTCACATCGTCCCTTATTTCTTTTATATTGCAAATGCAATTATATTCTGCTACAATATTATAAAATAAATTTCAAAGGAAAATTTGTTATGAAAACCTATAATCTTAACGGACAATGGAATATGACTCGTGTTGCAACTGGCGATAAATACGAGGTATCTGTCCCATCTGACAACTACACTCAATTACTTGAACTCGGTGCAATTCCTGACCCATATTACAAGGATAATGAAAAGAAAGTTGAATGGGTTGGTCGTGAGGACTGGACTTATGAAAGAACATTCTTACTTACAGAAGATGACCTTGCAAATCGCAAAGTTTTACTAATCTGCAAAGCACTCGATACACTTTGTGATGTCTTTGTAAATGATGAACTTGTGGGCAAGGGTGAAAACGCACACCTCAAATATGAATTTGACATAAAGAATGTGGCAAAAACAGGAGAAAACACTCTTAAAATCACATTCTTTGCACCTACAACTTATGCTAAAAAAATGCAGAAAGAAAAGCCAATTCCAAAGAATTGCAACGGCACTGACGGTGCGGCATATATCCGTAAGCCACATTGCCATTTTGGTTGGGACTGGGGCCCACATCTTCCTCTTTCGGGTATTACAGATGATATTTGGGTTGAATGTTTTGACAACAGACTCACAGATGTTGAAATCAAGCAGATTCACGAAAACGGTAAAGTAACAGTTAAAATCAATCCTGTTATTGACGGTGAAGGTGAAGTAACAGCTAAAATCATTTGTCCTGATGGTACAGAATTCGCAATCGAAAACAACGAAATTGTAATCGAAAATCCTGAACTCTGGTGGACAAAGGAATTGTCGGGTAAAGAAAAGCAACCACTTTATACAGTAGTTGCAACTCTTGGTGATACTGAAATTACCAAAAAAATCGGTCTTCGTACAATCCGTCTTGACCGTAGCAAAGACAAATACGGTAGCAATTTCTGTTTCTATCTTAACGATACACCAATTTTTGGTAAAGGTGCTAACTGGATTCTTCCTGATTCCTTAATGGGCAGAACAACAAAGGAAACTTATGATTATTACATAGATTCAGCACTCAGTGCGAATTTCAATATGCTTCGTATCTGGGGTGGTGCATATTACACACCCGACTATTTCTTGGAACAATGCGACGAAAAAGGTCTTCTTTTGTGGCAGGATTTTATGTTTGCTTGTCTTATGTACCCATTCTATGAAGACGATTTCCGTGAAAATGTATTAAAGGAAATTGAGTATAATGTAAATCGAATCAAATCTCATCCATCACTTTGCCTTTGGGGTGGTAACAACGAGATTGAAACAATGTTCTCATATATGCCTGAGAATATGAAAATTGTTCAATGGTATAAGAAATTCTTCTATGAAATTCTTAAAGAACTTGTAGAAAAGCTTGACCCTGACACACCTTATATTGAAACTTCACCAATAGGCGAAAGTTTCCGTAAAGGTGTAACAGGTGACGACCACGGTGACACACATATGTGGACTGTATGGCACGGTCAGAAACCACTTAATTATTACAGAACAAGACCTACTCGTTTTTGTAGTGAATTCGGTCTTGAGTCCTTACCGTCAATGGATGCTGTTCGTCAGTTTGCTGAAAAAGAAGATTACTATATCACAAGTGATATTTTCAATTCACATCAAAAATGCAAAAACGGTAACAGAAAAATGCTTTATTACTTGCTTGAAAAGTATTATGAGCCTGAAAGATTTGAAGATTTAATCTATATGACAAATCTTATACAGAAAGAGTGTATTCAGGATGCAACGGAGCATTGGCGTCGTCATCGTGAGCGTTGCAACGGTTCACTTTTCTGGCAGTATAACGATTGCTGGCAAGCACCATCATGGTCAAGTGTTGACTATACAGGTAAATGGAAAGCGCTTCAATATGCTTCTCGTCATTTCTTTGAGCCTGTGTGTGTTTCAGTTGAAGAAACAAAGAATGATTATAAAATCTATGCTATGAATGATTTGAGAGAAGACAAGAATGTGAAAATTCTTATTAAACTTTCAACTCTTGACGGCAAAGTCCTTGACTCAAAAGAAATTGAGAAGAAACTCAGTCCACTTTCAAGTGAATGTGTATTTGGTGCAAAAATCAAGGATAACAAAAAAGAAATTTTCTTATCAGTTAAAATGTATGAAAATGATGAACTTATTTCAGAACGAACAAAAATCTTTGTTGCGGACAGAGATTTGAATCTGAAATCAAATACAATCAGTAAGTCAGTTTCATATGAAAACGGTGAAATTACAGTGAAACTCGTATCACCCGTATTCTGTCGTAGTGTAATGGTGAATATTCCTGATTTCAAAACACCATTTTCTGATAACTATTTTGATTTGCTTCCAAACGAAGAAAAAATCATTACAGTTAAAGCAGATAAAGAGTATGATGTGACCGTGAAATCTCTTGCTGATATTCCTGTTAAGGACTCAAAACTTAAAACAGCACTTTACAGAGCAAGATTTTTTGTTGAGCCTGAAAACCTTGCAAACTGGTTTTACTATACAGTAAACTGATTATTGACCAAAAAA
>JAZSKT010000118.1:0-4383 GCA_045534995.1 Candidatus Fimenecus sp. | reverse complement strand
AATGATGTTCCTACATTCGTTTATTCTTATGATACAATCACACAGCCTGAATACTTACAGGCAAACTATCGTGACCTTAATGCAACGGTAAAAGTTGATAAAGATGTTTCCGACTTGTTCGTTGAAGCTTGCGAAGAACTTAAAATTCCTTGTGGCAAAGGTGTAGTTCCACCACTTGGCGGTGCAACAGACTCTGCAGCTTTCGCTCAGGCAGGTATGCGTTCAACAGGTATTACTGCTCTTAATCATGCTCTTCCTGACTTCTATCATACAAGATTAGATACACCTGATGCACTAAACAAGAAGTGTCTTGCAGATTGTTTTGCAGCAAGTGTTAAGGTGCTTGAGATGTTTGATAACGGTGCGAAACAGTAATTTATAAATTTTACTCCCTTGATTTAATCAGGGGAGTTTTTTCTAAGAATATCTGTTCATTTTTTGTTAAAAAACATTGAAATCAACATTCTGTTGTGTTATAATTCTAATATTATATTATGAAAGAGGGATTTTATGAAAATCAATGACCTTTTGCATAAAGTTTATGGCACAAATCCTGATGATAAGGATAGTCTTCAGCCTAAAGAAGCTATTGCTTATGGTATCGCAGGTTTTGGTCAGAACTTTATTTGCACAATCATCGGTTCCTATTTAACAATCTTCCTTACTGATGCTCTTCTTTTCGGTGCAGAGGGTGTTACAGTAGGTACACTTGCAGGCTCAATGGCAGTTGCATATTTGATGCTTGGTACTCGTATTTTTGACGCATTTAACGACCCTATCATGGGTTCAATTGTTGACAGAACAAGAACTAAATGGGGTAAGTGTCGTCCTTACCTTAAATGGATGGCTATTCCTATTGCGATTATGACAATTGCTTGTTTCTTACCTGTTTTCCAAGCAAAGGCAACATCAACATTTATCATTATTGCTATTATTTATGTTATCTGGTCTGTCGTATACACTGTTGCGGACGTTCCTTATTGGGGCCTTTCAACTTGTATGACAAACAATACTGTTGTTCGTGGTAATATGCTTACTATTACTCGTCTTCTTTGTACTTTAGGTGCTGGTATTGTTACAGTTTTTGTTCCAATTATCACAAACGGCGTTACAGCTAAATATAGATATACTGATGCTGATATTGATTTAATTAAAGTTGATAAGGCTGCAGAGATTGCTAATTTAGTTGAAAAACAAGGTCTTAGTCTTGAAGAAGCTGCTGCTACATTCATTAACACAGTTATCAAGGGACAGGAAACAGCAAATGCTGATACACTTAAATGGACATATTTTATAGCTGCGGTTGTTCTTGTTGTTGCTGCTGTTCCAATGTTCTTCTATGGCTTTAAGCATACAAAAGAACGCTTCACAGCTGATGATAACCCACCAAGCCTTGGTCATAACCTTAAACTCCTTTTCAAGAATAAAGAACTTCTTCTTATTGTTCTTTCAGGTATTCTTGGCGGTGCAAGAATGGTTTATACATACACAGGTGGTCTTTACTTCGCAAAATATGTTCTTCAAAACGAAGGTATGTATAGTCTTATAACTCTTCTTGTTGTTCCTGGTGGTCTTGTTGCATCTCTTCTTGTTCCATGGATGTCAAAGAAGTTTACAAAGAAATGGGCATATGTTGCAGTTCATATCTTCGGTGGCGTAGTAATGGCAATTATGTACTTTGTAGGATATGATGAACCATGGAAACTCGTTATTGCTGCAATTGCACTTGTTCTTCTCGGTATTCCACAGGGTGTTAATAACATCATTACATACGCTATGATTGGTGATACTGTTGACTACCTTGAATGGAAAACAGGTGAGCGTGGTGAAGGTATCTGTTTCGCTATGCAGACACTTATCAATAAGATTGGTATGGCTGTTGGTGCTTTTATCGGTGTTATTTCTTTCGCTGCTGCAGTTATCAACGCTGAAACACGTTATATTTCAGCAGAATTTGCACAGACACTTTGGAATATGCTTGTTCTTTCAGGCGTTATCAGTATGTTTGCTTGTGCAGTTCCTATGTTCTTCTACACAATTACAGAAAAACGTCAGGCTGAAATGATTTCTGAAATTGAAGCAAGAAAAGCAAAGGCTAAATAATTAAATTAAATATTTGGACGGCGGTAGGAATCTATCGCCGTTATTTTTTGGTGATTTATGAAATATAATAATATTCTTAAAGGCGAATTTGCTGGTAGACCAAATAGATTTATTGCAAATGTTTTAATTGATAATCAAATTGAAGTTTGTCATGTAAAAAATACAGGTAGATGTAAAGAACTATTAGTTAAAGGTGCAATTGTTTATTTACAAAAGTCAGATAATCTCAGCCGTAAAACGAAATATGATTTAATTGCAGTCCAAAAAGGTGACAGACTCATCAATATGGACAGTCAAATTGTAAATTATGTTGCACTTGAATACTTGCCAAATATTTTTAATAACATTAAGTTAGTAAAACCGGAATGTAAATACGGAAATTCAAGATTTGATATTTATGTTGAAACTGATACTGATAAAATATTTATTGAGGTTAAAGGAGTAACACTGGAAAATGATGGCGTAGTAAGTTTTCCTGATGCTCCGACAGAAAGAGGTATAAAACATCTCAAAGAACTTCAAAATGCTGTTACGGAGGGCTATAAAGCATATGTGATGTTTGTAGTTCAGATGTCTGATGTGAAATACTTTGAACCAAACCATATAACTCATCCTGAGTTTGAAGAAGAATTAAAAAATGCTATAGAAAAAGGTGTTATTTCATTGGCATTTGACTGTGCTGTAACACCTGATTCAATTGAAATACGAAAGCCAATACTGATAAAACTATAAAAATAAAAGCCGTAGTTATCTACGGCTTTTTTGTATGTTTATGTGTCTGGATTAACCGAATTGTGAAAGTAAGAAACTTGCTGCAACAACAGAACCGATAACACCTGCAACGTTAGGACCCATTGCATGCATTAAAAGGAAGTTGGATGGGTTGTATTTTCTGCCTTCTGTCTGTGAAACTCGAGCAGCCATAGGAACAGCAGAAACGCCTGCTGAACCGATAAGAGGATTTACTTTACCTCTTGTTGCAATGTTCATAAGTTTTGCGAAAATAACACCGCCTGCTGTTGAGAATGCAAATGCAAGCAAGCCGATTCCAATAACGAGTAATGTCTTTTTGTTAAGGAATGCTGAACCTTCTGCAGTAGCACCAACTGTTGTGCCGAGCAAGATTGTAACAATGTTACAGAGTGAATTCTGTGCTGTGTCTGAAAGTCTGTCAGTAAGTCCACTTTCTTTGAAAAGGTTACCAAGCATAAGGAAACCAAGAAGGGGAGCAACAGATGGAAGAATGAGAACACAGATTACTGTAACAACGATTGGGAAAATAATCTTTTCAGCTTTACTAACAGTTCTGAGCTGATTCATCTTGATTTCACGTTCTTTTTTAGTTGTAAGCATTTTCATAATTGGTGGCTGGATGAGAGGAATAAGAGCCATATATGAATATGCTGCAACTGCGATTGAACCTAAAAGATGAGGAGCAAGTTTACCTGTAAGGAAAATTGCTGTAGGACCGTCTGCACCACCGATAATAGCGATTGAAGCAGCTTCTTCAGGAGTGAACTGACCTGAAAGCATAGCAACAGTAAATGCAACGTAAATACCTAACTGTGCAGCTGCACCAAGCAAAAGGCTTGATGGATTTGCAAGGAGGGGACCAAAGTCAGTCATTGCACCAACGCCCATAAAGATAAGGCATGGAAAAATACTTGACTTAACACCTGCGTATATAAGTCTTAATACACCTGAATCATACCAATGAGCATCAGGGTCAAGGAATGGGTTGTTATCACCGATAAATGACATGTTAGTTGGGTCAGCCATTATTTCGGGATATATGTTAACAAGAAGCATACCAAATGCAATTGGGATTAAGAGTAATGGTTCAAATTTCTTAACTATCGCAAAATAGAAAAGAACAATTGAAACAAGAATCATAATCCAGTTTTGCCAAGGTAGGTTAACAAAGTTGGATTGGTTAAAAAGCTCTATAAGAGCATCTATAATTTGCATAGTTTGCACCTCGATTAAGCGAGAACTGCAAGAACTTCGTCAGTAGCAACTGATGCACCCTTTGTAGCAATAACCTGCTTAACTGTACCTGCACAAGGAGCAACAATTTCGTTCTCCATTTTCATAGCCTCAAGAATAAAGAGAACGTCACCTTCGTTTACAGACTGACCTGCAGAAATATTTACTGCAAGAACTGTACCTGGCATTGGAGCAGTAACCTTTGTACCGTCGCTAACAGCACCAGGTGCTGGTGCTGCCGCAGGAGCTGGAGCTGCTTCAGCTACAGGAGCAGGAGCTGCAACAGGTGCGGCT
>JAZSKT010000095.1:0-2316 GCA_045534995.1 Candidatus Fimenecus sp. | reverse complement strand
ATTTTTGGTGCGGGTAGCAGGGGTCGAATGTATGATCCATATACGCCTTGCATTCATTTCGCTCGGTGACCCAAATTCTAACGAATTTCGGTACCCACCTCACGACCTTTTGCTAAAAATGATTCACCGAATCATTTTCTTAACGCAAAAACCTTCCCAGGTTCGACCACCTGTATAAAATAAAGGACCCCAACAAAATGTTGAAGTCCTTTATTTGGTGCGGGTAGCAGGGGTCGAACCTGTACACCTCTCGGCACAAGATCCTAAATCTTGCGTGTCTGCCAATTCCACCATACCCGCGTATATAATTTATTTTAACACATTATATCAAAGAAATTTTCAAAATTCAATAGACAAAATGATGATTATGATATAAAATATATATGATTATATGCCTTATAGGCTTTGTTATATTTGGAGGTATTAAATATGGGATTTTTGAAAACTCGTTGGACAGATTTAATTGACAGAAATAATCCGTTGCCGGAGTATCCACGTCCACAGATGGAACGCGAAAACTGGATGTCAATGAATGGCATTTATGATTATGCTATTGTTGACTCTTCAGTTGATTGGGTTACTGATTTTGATGGCGAAATCGTTGTTCCTTTTGCTGTTGAATGTATGCTTTCAGGTGTTGAAAAAACTTTAAAACCTGACCAGAAACTCTGGTATAAAAAGACATTCACAATTCCTGAAAATATGAGAGGCAAAAACATTATACTTAATTTTGCTGCTGTTGACTGGGAGTGTAATGTGTATGTCAATAAAGAACTTGCAGGCAGTCACAGAGGTGGTTATGCAACTTTCTCTATTGATATTACAAGATTACTTAATGACGGTGAAAATGAGCTTGTAGTAAGCGTGTATGACCCAACTGAAAACGGTTGGCAACAGAGAGGTAAACAGGTTAATGATACTCATGGATTCTGGTATGTTGCTACATCAGGTATCTGGCAGAGTGTATGGCTTGAAGCAGTTAATCCTTGTCACATCTTAAAACTTCGTATGACTCCTGATATCGACAATAAGGCACTTTCATTCAAAACATATGCAAATGATGATAATTGTCAGGTAAAAGTTACTGTATTTGACGGTGAAACTGTTGTTTCAGAAAATACAATTTCAATGGATGATGTGATTAAATTTGACGATGTTAAACTTTGGTCACCTGAAGACCCATTCCTTTATAACCTCAAAGTAGAGCTTATCAAAGACGGTGAAACTGTTGATACAGTTAAGAGTTACATCGGTATGCGTAAATTCTCAATGGGAAAGGATGAAAAAGGGTATCCTCGCTTCTTCCTTAACAATAAACCATATTTCCAGAGAGGTCTTCTTGACCAGGGATATTGGTCAGATGGTGGAATGACTCCTCCAACTGATGAAGCAATGATTTATGATATTGCTACTATGAAACGATTAGGTTTCAATATGCTTCGTAAACACATTAAGGTTGAACTTGACCGTTGGTATTATCATTGTGACCGACTTGGTATGCTTGTATGGCAGGATATGGTAAGCGGTGGCGAATATATCGGTCAGTTCCTTGCAGGTGTTCTTCCACTTGTTGCAATTCATGTTAAGGATGATAAATATAAGGCATTTAAGCGTGGCGAACAGTTATGGCGTGACGAGTTTGAACGCGAACTCAACGAAATGCTTAATCAGCTTTATAACCATACTTGTATTTCTTGCTGGGTTCCATTCAACGAGGGTTGGGGACAGTTTGACTCTGTTAGAATTTCTAATGAAATCAAGAAGTTTGACCCATCTCGTGTAGTTGACCACGCAAGCGGTTGGCACGACCAGGGTGCTGGTGACTTTAACAGTATGCACAGATATATTGCACCAATTAATCCTCGCAGAAATGACGGTCGTATGTTTGCTATTACTGAATACGGTGGTTATAGCCATATCGACAGAGGTCACACTTGGGATGAATCAAAGAGTTTTGGCTACATGATGTTCCCAACGAAGAAGAGTCTTTCTAAGGCATATAAAATCCTTCACGACACTCAGGTTATTCCGCTTGTTAAGAAAGGTCTTTGTGCAACTGTTTATACTCAGGTTAGTGACGTTGAAAACGAAGTAAACGGTATTCTTACTTACGACCGTGAGCATATTAAAGTTGATGAAGATATTATTATTGAAATCAATAAGAAACTCACTTTATAATTATTATGAAAACTCCATCTAAACAAAAATTAAGATTACTTTATATTATTGATATTCTTTCAAAATATTCTGATGAGGAGCATCCTATGTCTGCAACGCAGATTATGGACTATCTTCGTGATGATTACGGTATAGATT
>JAZSKT010000103.1:0-7123 GCA_045534995.1 Candidatus Fimenecus sp. | reverse complement strand
TTTTCAATATTTAACAGTTGACTGTCTAGAAAAAATGATATAAAATAAAAGAAGAAAAACAAAGGAGATAAAAAAATGAGTGAAGAATTTAATCCTGATCTTGTGTCAGTAATTGATGAAAATGGTGTTGAACACATTTTTGAAGAACTTGACAGAATTGAAACAGATACTGCAAAATATGTTGCACTTCTTCCTGTATATGACGAAGCCGAAGATATTCTTGATGATGACGGAGAACTTATTATTCTTAAGGTTTGCGAAGAAGATGGCGAAACATATTTGGAGCCAATTGAAGATGATAACGAATTCAACGAAGTTGGTAAGATTTTTGAAGAAAGATTATCTGAGTTGTTTTCGTTTGATGAAGAATAATTAGTATTTTTTAACAATAAAACACTTTTACCCCTGCGAAGCCCGATAACCATGGCAAATATTAACCCAACAATCTATAAAAGGGAGCTTGTACTCGTTCTATGGGGAGCAGACCTCCCGTCTTTGACGGAAGAAGGGAGCACAGAAGTAGACGGAGAGCACCCACCTGCCAACATGCAGGTTATTTATTCGCCATAGACCGACTTTGTGGGGATTTTTATGTATAAAATATAATGAAGCATGTTTTTAGGGTGTCTCAATTAGGAATTTAATTGGTTTAATGCTGTTAAATTCCTATTTGAGACACCCTATTTGCATGCCTTTTTGTTTATATATAGAATTATATGTCAACACTTTTAATAAAAGGAGTGCATAAAATGAAAACAATAACAAAAGTTGAATTATCAATACTTATAGGACTTATGATTTGTTTTGCTTTTAATATCAGTTCTTTCTCTAATAAATGTGATAACATAAGAGAGAAAATGTTAAGAATGCATGTTATTGCGAATTCGGATAGTATAGAAGACCAGGAGTTAAAACTCAAAGTTCGTGATGCTGTTCTTGAAAAAGGTAAAGAAATTTTTGATGGTTCCGTAACTGCAGATGAAGCAGAGGAAAAAATCACACCATATATTGACTTATTAGAGAAAACTGCGCAAGAAGTAATTTTTGATGAGGGTTTTGATTATGATGTTAATGTAACCGTTCAAAACGAATATTTCAAAACAAGAACATATGATAATTCAGTAACATTACCTGCCGGATATTATAATGCTGTAAAAGTAATAATTGGTGAGGGAGAAGGAAAAAATTGGTGGTGTGTTATGTTTCCGCCTTTATGTTTGCCGGCAGCAAATGCAGAATGTGAAATAAGTGATGTATTAAATAATGACGAAAATAAAATAGTAAGCAACGGTAAAAAATACAAATTTAAATTTAAGATTGTTGAAATTTATGAGGAATTTGTAAAAATTTATAAATAATTATAAATTGTTCTTTACAAACAGTAATTCTCTTTGGTAAAATATTACTCGTGGAAATTTGATTTTTTTAAATATTTAAGAAGGTGTTTTTATGCCACTTGTATTAGCTCACAGAGGCGCAAATAAAGTTGCACCGCAAAATACACTTCCTGCGTTCCAAAAAGCAATTGACTTTAACTCGGATGGATTAGAAACGGATGTGCATTTGTCTAAAGATGGTCATATTGTTGTTTGTCATAACTATACTATTGACGAAACATCAAATGGTGTTGGACACGTTAGCGAAATGACTCTTGCAGAGCTTAAAAAATTTGATTTTGGTTCATATTTCAGCGATGAATTTAAGGGTATTTCATTACCAACATTACCGGAACTGCTTGATTTGACAAGGTCAATGGCATTAATTAATATCGAAATAAAGCCACCGAAAAAAGATTGCGACCTTGTTAAAAAAGTTGTCGAGACAATACATGAATATGATATTGTTGAGAATTGTATTGTATCCTGCTTTGACCCGGAGTGTATTCGCATTGTTAAAGATATTGACAGTAATGTGAAAACAGGACTTTTGTATGAGGACAATGAATTAGGTAGCGAGATTATGACATTTGGTGTCGCAAAATATTGTAAACAGTTAAATGCAAATGCTGCTCATCCACACAGAAAACTTATTACTCAAAAAGAAGTTATTGAACTCCATGATTTGGGAATGGCAGTAAATCCATGGACAGTTAACAAGGAAGAAGAGATAGTCAGATTTGCAAATTGGGGTTGTGATGCTCTTATTTCTGATGTTCCTGATTATTGTAGAAAAGTTTTGGAGGGAATGAGATGAGTACACCAAAATACAGTATTATTCCAAAGCCACAGAGATATGACATAAAAGAAGGCACATATACTGTTACATCTGAAACTGAAGTGCTTTGTGTACCTGAATTTATGAAAGCAGGTAAATATATTTCTAACTTTTTAAAAACAAAAAAAGAAGCACACAATGGCTCAATTAAGATAAACAAGGATATGTCAATTAAACCGGAAGGTTATAAACTAAATATTACTCCTGAAGGTATACAGATAACTTCATCAGATGAAAATGGCGCGTTTTATGGCGTTATTACACTTAAAATAATGATAATGCAGTCAAAACGTGCGAGTGGAGTTTCCGTTCTTAATTGTGCATACATATATGACTATCCTAAATTTTCATATCGTGGTGAAATGATGGACGAGTCACGTCATTTCTTTGGTATTGATGCAGTAAAAAGAGCTCTTGATGAAATGGCTATGCTTAAGCTCAATAAATTTCATTGGCATTTAAGCGATGACCAAGGATACAGAATTGAGAGTGAAGTTTTTCCTTTGCTTAATGAAATAAGCAGTAAAAGACAGTATGAATATCTAGGCGGATGTAATAACTTAGCCTTTCCTGAACTGAAAAAAGGCGGGAATGAATATTTTCATTATTACAAAAAAAGTGAAATCAGGGAAATTGTTGAATATGCAAAAAATCTTTGTATTGACATAATTCCTGAGATTGATTTGCCAGGTCATACCGTTGCCATTCTTGCTGCATATCCTGAATATTCTTGCATGAAAGGTAACTACGAGGTTTATTGTGAAAACGGAATCACAAAAGACATCCTTTGTGCAGGTCAGGAAGAAACATATGATTTTGTTGAAAAACTTTTAACAGAAGTTTGAGAGTTGTTCCCATACGAGTATTTTCATATGGGTGGGGATGAAGCATCAAAGGGCCATAAAATATGGGAAAAAGAGTGTCCTGTCTGCCAAAGCAAAATGAAGGAACTTGGTATAAAAAATGGCTCTGAATTACAATGTTATTTTAATAACAGAGTCAATAAAATTCTTAAAAAATTAGGTAAGAAAAGTATGGAATGGAATGATGGTATAGGCGAAGATACTGCTTCCGATATTATTGGTCAGTATTGGATTTATCGTTCACCTGCGTGGGTTAAAAAGGAAAATGAGAAGAGAAAGTACATTGTTTCAACTTGTCCTGCCTTGTATTTCGATATGTCACATGCAACTGTACCTTTAAAGAAGGTTTATAATTATAATGTTGTTAAATCAGGTTTTATAAATTCTAAAAATGTCCTTGGCGTGGAGTTTGAATCATGGGCTGAGTGGATAATTGACGAAAGTGCATGGCAGTTTTCAGTTTATCCGAGAATTTATGCTCTTGCGGAAATCGCTTGGACCGAGGATGAAAAGAAAAATTACAAAGACTTTTATAAACGACTTGATTTCTTTAAAGCATATATGCGTTCCAAGAATATAAATTATTCAAGAGTTGAAAAGAAAAAACTATTTTTAAGAAATCGTTCAATTTATCACCTTGGAAATATGGGTGTTGAATACAAGAAAAATGAAGAGATAAAGAATATGGAAAATAAGGAGTAAGCAAATGACAATCACACACTTATTATCTTTCTTTGCCGGTATAGGATTGTTTCTTTACGGAATCAGCGCAATGGGTGAAGGACTTGAATATGCTGCCGGTTCAAAAATGAAAAAAATACTTGGTGCTCTCACGAAAAACAGATTTTTAGCAGTTATAATGGGTACTCTTGTTACTGCTTTAATTCAGAGTTCATCAGCAACCACTGTAATGGTTGTTGGTTTTGTTAATGCAGGACTTATGAATCTTACACAAGCAATCGGTGTAATCATGGGTGCGAATATCGGTACAACAGTTACCAGTGTACTTATTGCAATGGATTTAGACACTATCGCACCTATTGCACTTTTCATAGGTGTTTTTGTAATGCTCTTTGTAAAGAAAGACTTTATAAAACATATTGCACAGACAATTGCAGGTTTCGGTATGCTCTTCTGGGGTATGGACACTATGTCATCTGCAATGGCACCACTACGTGAGTCTGAAATTTTTGTTTATTTTATGACAAATTTCAGCAACCCTGTTGTTGGAATTCTTATTGGTATTGTTCTTACTGCAGTTATTCAAAGTTCATCTGCCAGTATCGGTATTTTGCAAGCTCTTGCTATGCAAGGTCTTGTTCCAATAGAGTTTGCAGTATATATTCTTTTAGGACAAAATATAGGTACTTGTGTTACTGCACTTCTTTCTTCAGTTGGTTCAAAAACTAATTCAAAAAGAACTGCTATGATGCACCTCTTGTTCAACATTATAGGCACAATTATTTTCTTGCTGATTACAGCGTTTACGCCATATACATCATTGCTTGAAAGAATAAGCGATAGTGTTTCTGCACAAATATCAACTGCCCATATCATTTTCAATGTAGTAAGTACGATTATTTTGTTACCGTTTGCAAATTGGATTATCAAAATGGCTTGTATTCTTGTGCCAGATAAAGAACCTAAAGATTCTAAACTTGAATTTGAGTTTTATGATGAACATCTTCTTAGTACACCACCTGTTGCCGTTGAACAGATTGGTAAAGAGGTTGTCAGAATGGCTTATCTTGCAAGAGATAATTTTGATAGAGCGGCGAAAGCACTTATCAATAACGATACATCAAAGCGTGAAAAGATAGAATCTGTTGAAGAAGTTGTAAACTTCTTGAATCACGGAATTACAAGACATCTTGTAAAAATCAACGCGTTGGATTTAGACTATTCTGATGCAAAATATATAGGTCGTCTTTTCCATGTTATTAATGATATTGAACGTATTGGTGACCATGCTGTTAACCTTTCTGAAGCCATGGTTGTACGTAATAATGAAAAACTTGATATTTCTGAAGATGCTGTTGCAGAACTTGAAACAATGCGTAAGTGTGTTATCGAGCTTCTTAATTATTCAATTGCTTCTTTTGAAAAACAAGAACTTACTTTTGAAGAAGCAAAGCAAATTGAAACACTTGAAACGGTTTCAGATAATCTCAAAATCAAGTATCAGGATGCTCATCTTCGTCGTCTTAATGAAGAACATTGTGAAACCCGTGCTGGTATGATGTTCGTTAATACTCTTATCGACTTTGAACGTGTTGGTGACCATGCTAAAAATATCGCTTTTGCTGTTAAGAAAAAGCCCGGTGAAAAAGTTATGGTTGACGAAGAAGTCGTTAAAACATTTTAAAATAATCAAGGCGGGCATTTTCCCGCCTTTGCTGGTTTAACAGGAGATAATTATTATGAAAAAAGTATTTAAAATTCTTTCTTTAGTTTTGGTTATTTGTATTTTGTTTACATCATGCCAACAGAAAATAGAAATTGATAACTCAGAAGAATTCAGTGTGATGGAAAATGCTGAAATAAATGGTAATTTAAAAGGAATTGTTGCAGCTGAAGGAACTTTCATTGAAATTAAGTTTCCTAAAGAAACAACATTTGATACTGTTGTTTTAAAAGAAAAAGATAATCAAGTTTTTAAGTTTTCTATTTGGCTTGAAGATGAAAACGGTGAATATAAACCTGTTTATGAGCAGGACAGAATAGGTGAGTATCGTTACTGTGATATTGGAGAACATACTGCTGATTCACTCAAAATTTGCATTAACTCATCAAATGAAAGTCAGTATAATCTTAAAAGCATTGATGTTCTTAATGTGGAAAACAATAAAAACGAGAATCTCCGTGTGACATCATATCTTGTTTGTCAATGGTTTTATGGCAATGAAGATATTGATGTTGAAAAAATGAACACTATAACAGATATAATTTTATTTGGTGTTGCTCGTTTTGATGAAAATGGAAATGTATATCTTCAAGACCTTGATATAAATGGTGAAATGATAAGTGGCGATAAGATTTTTAAAGATATTATTGCTGATATTAGAAGCGTAAATCCTGATATTAAAATTCATTGCAATGTATTAGGTCCTGATGGTGTAGATGCTGATGATAAAGAAAAACTTCATAGTCAGGCGTTCATTGATAATGATGACATATTTATTGAAAACATTCTCTCTTTTATAGAGTTATATGATTTCGATGGTTTCTTTTTTGATTATGAATATCCTTATAAACTTAAAAGTCGCAGAGATTTTTCAAAATTTCTTGTAAAACTTGATTCATATATGGATGACTATATTCTTGGAGCAGCATTTTCTCATTGGAGTTGCAACATTTCAAAAAAAGCTATTAAAGCACTTGATAGGGTAGAAATAATGGCATATGATAATATGACGGAATATAACAGCCATGCTGAATTTTCATCAGTTGGCGGTGCTCTTGCCATTAAGGATTTTGAAAAACGAGGATTTGACTTATCAAAATGTGATTTGGGATTGCCATTCTACGGCAGAACACATGGCGGAGATGAAGCTTGGCCATCATATGCTCAGATAGCACCTGATTTGGAAAATAATCCTTTTAAAAATGTGATTCCAAAATCATATTTAACAGGGGACACAAGTGGAAACATTTCCACAAGTTTCAATGGCGTTCAGATGATTAAAGATAAAACTGCATTTGCTAACGATTACGGACTCGGTGGAGTAATGGTATGGCACTATACATGTGACGTGCCGTATGAAAGTGATATGTCACTTTTTAAAGCTATTCAAACTTCATTAAATACAAGAAAATAATAGAACAATAAAAATGACAGACATTCTTGTCTGTCATTTTGTATTTTTTTCTGCTATTGTGAGAAAAAAAGGCACGGATTTTTCCGTGCCTGTTCACTTAATTACTAAACCTTTATTTTTTGTAATTTTTGCTTATTTGAAATAACGGTTGAGAAGTCCTTCAAATGCCTTACCGTGTCTTGCTTCGTCACGAGCCATTTCATGAACTGTATCATGGATTGCATCAAG
>JAZSKT010000117.1:0-9401 GCA_045534995.1 Candidatus Fimenecus sp. | reverse complement strand
GGCAATTTGAGCAGATATCAACTTTCAAATCTTTCTTTGTTGAGCGAGTTTCAAATGTAGCACCACATGCACACTTTACTGTTACTGTTGCATACTCTGGATGGAGTCCCTGTTTCATGACAATTGTCACCTCTTTCAGTACTTATTTACATAGCCTAATAAGTTTATCACAACAATCCTTAAAAATCAAGTGTTTTTTTAAAATTTTATTGAAATTTCTTTTGAATGTTGGAAAGAATAAAGAGTTACTGTAACATTTTGTAAACCAAAGCACTCAACAGCCGCTTTTTTATAAATGTTCATTTGATTTTTGTATCTTTCAATCAACATTTCTTCATCAGGCACATTATCAGTTTTATAATCAATTATTTCTCCTGTGTTGCCATTAATAATAAGACCATCAATAATACCTTGTACGACAATTTTTTCATCAGATGCAATCCGGGGCAAATTGTCAATTGCAGACGATGCAGGAATACTCATTGAAAATTCTTGTTCACGCAAGAATTTCTGTGCTGACATAATACGTTTATACATATCGCTTTCAAAGAACATTTTTAGTTTATTTATATCAACTGTTTCTGCCTCATCTTTTGTGAACTGCTCGTTCATTACCAATCTTTCAAGTTCTTGAGTAATGTTTTCACTCGCAAGTTTCATATCACATTTTTCCATAAATCGATGCACTAACGAGCCACGTTGAGCAGGAGTCAATTCATCTTTACTCATAAATGATGGTCTTTCACTTGCAAGATATTGCAGACTTTCGTCTGGTTGCATTGAAGATGCAGCATATTTAATCGGTATATCAGACAAAAGAGAAAATGGATATTCATAAGACAACTTGTCAGAAATTATTCTTAACATGTCATTATCAACTTCATATTCTGCTTTTTGGTTCTCAACAATCGAAGAACTGACAATCTTATCAACAATTCTAAATTCAATTTCAGGACTGTCGGGATTCTTGATACAATTCAAAAGATGATTACGATTTAATGTAGGGTGATTGAGCATTGCAAGTATTATCCATTGCATTGTATTCGAGCACATACTAAGTGGCACTGCAGGGTCAATAGAATTACTGTAATATGCATTATATAAATCAGTTATCTTTTTCTCTGCATCGTGCATTGAACCTACAAGATAAAGTTTTTCTTCAGCACGTGTCATGGCAACATATAGAACTCTGATTTGTTCTGCAAATTCTTCTTGCATATCACAATGTTTAACAGCATTTACCGGAAGTGTCACAAAATCCTTATGCTGTGCAGGAAAATAACGTGAAGTTGCTATACCTAATTTTCTGTTAACTTTCACTTTATTAAAATCAGTTACATTATTGGATGAAGAACAGTTAACGATAAAAACAACAGGAAATTCGAGTCCCTTGCTTTTGTGAATTGACATTATACGAACAACATCATCATTCTCGGAAAGTTCGTTTGCACCTTCTAAATCCTTTTTATGTTTACGGATTTTATCAAGATAACGAATAAATCCCGGAAGTCCCGAACCACCTGAGGACTCATAGTTTTCCGCATAGTTAATTAAAAGTTCAAGATTAAGGATTCTCCTATCACCGTTATCCATAGCACCTACAATACTGTCATAAGATGTCATTTCAAAAATCCTGCGGATAAGACTACCAATATCCATTGTTACAGACAGTGTACGAAGAATTGACAACATATCAAGAAAATCCTTAACTCTTTTATCAGAATCGTACTGCTTCTTGATTATACTATAAATATTTCCTTTTCTGTCCTGACAACGATATTTTGTCAAATCGTCTTCAGTAAATGAGCATAATGGCGATAGCATCACAGAAATCAGCGGGATATCCTGAACGGGATTATCAATGATTTTCAGCATTGATACCATAGTTACAATTTCACGGCTCTCAAAAAAGCCACCTTGTTTTGTATAATGAGCAGGAATTCCCATTTCACCAAGTTCTCTCGAAACAACACGGGCTTTGTCCCTGACTGCTCTCATAAGAATACAAATATCACTGTATTTTATGGGACGCTCTTCTCCTTTTTTACCAACAAGGGTTTTCGAGGAAATCAATTCATTTATAATTGTACCAATATGATGTGCTTCTGCCTCTAAATCCGAACCTCTTGTTTTTTCGGTTTCAACAATATGAACAGCCACATTTGCAGACGTGTCGGGTTCATAATTACCACCAAAGTCTAAACATTCACCTTTTTTATAGTCAATACCACAAGTTTTTCTTGTCATCAAGAAATCAAAGAAAAAGTTTATTGAATCAACGATTCCCTTTCGGCTTCTAAAATTTTTATCGAGATTTATAGTTGCCGGATATGTCTTCCCATCATAGGCAGTAAATTCATCTTTATAACCGATAAAAATTTCGGGCATAGCCTGACGGAAACGGTAAATGCTCTGTTTAACGTCACCTACCATAAATTTGTTATTATTATCCCTTGATATTGCCGAAAAAAGTGTATCCTGTGCAGCATTTGTATCCTGAAATTCATCAATAAATATTTCAGAAAATGTATCAGACACTTCCATTGCGAGATTTGTCTTTTCAAAAGTTCCGTCTTCATTAAAACGAACTAAAATCTTCAAAGCCAAGTGCAATATATCTGAAAAATAATAAATATTATTTTCTTTTTTATGCTCGTTAAGAAGTTCTATAAAACGCAAAACACTCTTTTTAAGGACAGCCATAATCGGACTAAGGTACTGCATATCTTCCTTAAATTCCTTTTCGCTGCATACCATATATTTACCTATTAGCGCAAAATATTTTTTTATACTGTCACGACGACCTTTAAGTTCATCATAATAGCAGTCTTTTTCATCTTTTGGAACTCTCGGAAATGTAGCAAATTTTAAACTTTGGGACAGAAGTCTGATTTCGTCCCAATTTTCAGGAGTGTTTATAATTTTTTCAATTAAAGTGTCAAGAGCGTTTATTATTGGTGTCAAATCGTTAATCAGCGCACCGAGAAGTACACTGTTTTCAGGTGCATCGTTAATTATATCCTGAGCCTTTGTTCTTGTGTATTCAAGAACCTCCAACAAGCGTTCCAACGTGTATTTTCCCCATTTTGTTTCGTGAATGGGTAATTCACTGTCATAGTCCGAAAAAGCGCTTTCAATCCACATTTCGGGGTTCGGTGATGCAACTGCAAATTCATACAGGGAAAGAATTGCTCCTGCCAGACTCGTGTCATTCCTTCCGCTTGTAAACAAATTTAAAAGAGCATCTGTATCTTCTTTTGGTAAGTTATAAAGTTCTTCCAGAACTTCATTTGCAACTTCACTTTTCAACATATCGTGTTCAATATCTGAAAGCAAGGTATAATCAGGAGCAATGCCAGCCTGTTCGAAGTTCTCCTTTACAAACTTGCCACAAAAACTGTCCATTGTCGAAATCTGAGCATTAGGCAAATACATCTTTTGTCTTTTAAGATATTGATTCTGTGGTTGTTCTTTAATCAACTCTGAAAGACGTTTTGAAATTCGTTCTTTCATTTCAGATGCTGCAGCTTTTGTAAAAGTAACAATAAGTAATTTTTCAATGTCAACAGGATGGTCTGCATCTGTAATTCGTTCGATTACACGCTCAACAAGGACTGCTGTCTTGCCTGAACCTGCAGCTGCAGAAACAAGCACAGTTCCGTTTTTTGACTTGATTGCATTGTTTTGGGCATCAGTCCAGAGTCTCGCCATCTTCATCACTCCTTAACATTGATATTGCATCTTTAAATGATGGTACTTCAAGTTCTTTTATAGGGTCATCTTCTTCACGTTTGCAAACATCTTTATAGTTGCACCACGTACAACCATTTTCAATTGGAAAAGCAGAAATATATCCTGTCTGTAATTCTTCTGCCATTTCTTTAATTAAATTATTAACTTTATCTTTCAACCTTTTTATTGACTCAAGAGAAATAATCTTTCCCTTTAAAGAACCTGTCTTTTCGTCAAAACTTGCAGGAATCATCGCCCCGTTATATTCACTGTCCATTGCTTCAAATGATTGAAGATTATTGAGCAAAAGCCCATCCATACTAAGTTCAGAGCATGATGCTGAAAGAACAGACGCCGAGTCAGAATCCCTTGTAATACTGTCTGAACTTATCTTTGAGTTTCGTGCTTGAAAATACAAAACACCTGCAGGAATAATGTTTTCACCGTAATATTCTTTACCATTTTCCCATATTGCAAAGAGATAGATTAGCATCTGCATATTCAGACCATAAAAAACTTCGCCAAGATTAAACTCTTTACCACCTGTTTTGTAATCCACAACACGAAGAAAATGATTTTCTTCTGTTTTATAAGAATCTACACGGTCCACACTACCTATAACTCTGACCGTACCACCATTTTCAAGTTTCACTTCATATGGCGGTATATCACCATCATGATTTATTTTAAGTTCAAAGTCAACAGGTGTGAATTTACACGCTTTAAATTCAATTATCAGACGTATTAAAACGCGGACTGCAGTTTCTTTTATTAAATTTACGGTACGCACAAATGACTGGGGTTTGTTTGCATAACCACCCATTTCATTTTCAATGTAATCGTCAATAATTTTATCTGCAATCTTCACCATCTCGGTGTTGCTCATTTTGATAATTTGTTCTTTTACGTTTTCATGTAAAAATATTTCTAAAACATGGTGAATGAGTGTACCGGACAATGCAGCATCAATTTCTGCTTCTTTTCGTGGCTTAGCTTTCAGTCCGTATTCACAGTAATAGCCGAACGGACATTTATAGAACTTTTCAATCCTTGATGCCGACATATACATATTCTTACCGAAAAATTCTGTTGCCAAAGATGAATCATTAATAATAAACTTATTATTACCTGCTTTGTTAATCTTCTGCAGTTCATTTTCACCATTATTATTTTTAAAATATTCCTTTAATGTTTCACCCAACGCAGAGCCATTAACAGACTCACCTGCCATTATTGAAAATGCAGAATTTCTACTTTCAATTTTGTCAATTTTATTATATTCACTTATTATATGGCACTTTGGAAATATTCTCTTTGTTTCGCTAACTATTTCGGATGGTGCAAGTGATGATGAATCATTTCCAATAGCTGAATAGGTCAAATAAAGCTTATCCGTAGCTAAAGATACAGCGTGATATGCTATAAAATTTTCACTGACACTGTTATATTCAAGATTGCTGATAATTTGCATTCCATTATCAATCAACTCACATCTCTCGGTATCATTAAACAGCACACCCGAAGAGCTTTCGGCAGGAAATACACCTGTATTTACACCCATTAAGAATACTACTTTCGGTGCAGAAGCACGAATTCTGTCTGCACTACCGATAATTACTTCATCCATTCCGTTAGGTATAATACCGATATTTTTTGATGCAACAAACAGGTTAAACAATTCGGCATATCGTTCAATTGAAATTTTCCCGTCACCGATTGCATAATAGAGTCCATCCAACACTTCAGTAACAATTTTCCAGATTCTCCCCTGTTCAAGCGCCAAATCTGTTTCATCACTGTCTTGAAGATTTTTTGTAAATATCTTCAAATACTCGTCAATATGGTTTTTCTGCAAGAACAGGAACAAGTCTTTTGACATTGATTCGCCATCAGAATCTTTCATTTTGTTCTTTAATGCAAATATTGGATTAACTATTCTTTGACGAAGTAAATTTATCTTCTCTAAAAGTTCATTTGATTGCTCGGTAACTAATTCACCAAATCCGTTTGGATTGTCCGTCCATTCGTCTTTCCATGCAGAGGAACGAATCTTCCACATAAGGCAATAGTCCTCTATAAGAGCAATTTCTTCAACTGTAAAGCCAAACAATTGAGTCTTTAAGAGACGCAATACTCTTTCACTATCAAACCCCTTTACGAGAATGTCCAAAAGGCATCTGATAAACACAATAAGTGGCTGTGTATCAACAGGTTGACGGTTATCATGGAAGCAGTCAATGTTATATTTTCTGAATGCTGACTCTAAATTTTTTCTATAATTCTCTTCATGACGTACAATAACCGCAATATCACGATAGCGAAGATTTTCCGTTCTTACTAATCTTTTTATTTCTGCTGCAATTGTTTGACATTCATCAACATTTGTTCTGCAAGGTATTATGGTGATTGCATCGGCATCTTCGTCAAAAATGTTGTCATTATTGGCAAAAAAGTTTTCCTCAAGGAAATTAAGTTCATCTTTTTTAAATTCCTTTTTTGAATAAAGCACTTTTTCAGGTGCAATTTTAACATTAACTTTATTTGCTATTGATTTCAGTTTCTTGATTTCAACATTGGCATTGTAAAAAAGCTCATATCGGTCATTATTCTTTGATGTATCACAACAGAATGTGACAAACACATCATCAGCCTGACGCATAATCTGTTCGATTATGTTATATTCCTGACCTGAAAAACCTGAAAATGCATCTAAAAATACGGTTTTGCCTTTGAAATAATCCACATCAAAAAGCAAATCATAAAGCATATTTAAATGGTCACAGCTATCACTGAAATTCTGTGACATCATTGCATCATAACAAGTAAAAATCATTGAAAGTTCGTTAAGTTTTGATGCAAAAGATGATTTTTTCACAAGGTCAGCATATTCACTTAATTGTTCATTTGCAATTCCGCATTTTTTCACTTCACGATGAAAATCAAGAATTTCGCCAATCAATTCCGGATGTTTTTTATATCTGTTAAATACAAAAAGTTTTTCCTCCAGACTCTCAATTGCACGACTCATAAGCACTGCACATACACCATCATCTGCAGTCTTTTTATCTAATTTTCCGTATTGGGATAAAAGCCTTTCAGCAAGACGCGAAAAGCTTAAGATTTCAACATTATTTATTTTTTCATTACCAAGAAGCTCTAACATTCCTTTTTCTGTTTCAAAGGAAAATTGTTCAGGTACAATGATTATTGCTTTATTGACAGTAGAGATGGCAATATCCCTTGCCATTGACCTAATCAGTCGTGTTTTACCGCTTCCTGTTCGCCCTGTTATAATGTTGAGCATTGTCATAGCCCCTTTAATATTTTTCGGGCGATTCGTGAATCGCCCCTACAAAAAATCATATCAATTTAAATATTTTTGCTCCGTGAGAATTTACTGTGCAAGTGAAATTATCTTTTACCTTTTTTATATCTTCTTTTTTCCATAAGTCACGAAGAACATGCTCGCCCGACAAATCATATTTTGTCAAATCAACTGTGAGTTCTTTTTCTTCAGCTGAAACATTGAAAACTGCAATCAAGGGCTTATTATCAGAAGAAATTGCAGTCCAGATAATTGTGCTTTCGTCACGATAAACCTGTTTTCCACCATGAGAATTCTGATTTACATCAATGATTTCATCATTAGTCATAAGAGAGAGAGTCCACTCGTCATTATTTCTCATTTCACCACCAAACATTAGAGGTGAACGGAAAATTGACCAAAGTGTCATTAATGTGATTTGTTCGTCTTTAGTAAATTGAGTATATCTATCCTTTGGTCCGTGACAAGTACCGTTTCTTGATATATTCCCAAGTGGCAACATATCGCAGTCAGGCCAACAACCCTCACCTACATAAGGTGCCCATTTTTCGCACTTCTCGAACATTTCATAGAGTTTGTCCCACCAGTCCCAAAAATCGCCTGTAAGACGCCACATATTGGCATATTCACATAAATGGTCAGCAACTGACAATTCAGCAGGTCCGGGAGAAAGGCTCAAAACTATATCTCTGCCTGTTTTATCAATTGCTTTTCTAATCATTTCAACTTCTTCACGGGCTGAATAAGGATTGTCCCATTTTCTAAATTCTGTAACACAGATGTCATCAACCTTTACAAAGTCAACTCCCCATTCTGCATACATCTGGAAAATTGAATCATAATATGCCTGTGCACCCTCACAAGTGTACATACCATACATATCAGTGTTCCAAGGACAAACTGAAAAATGGTGAACGACCTGACGAGCAGTTTTGTCAGTTCCTAAAATAGGAGTGTTTTGATGAACTGCCTGGCGAGGAATACCACGCATAATATGTATACCGAATTTCAGTCCCATATCGTGAATTTTATCAGCAATAGTCTTAAATCCTGCACCATTTGCAGATGATGGGAAACGATTCACCGCAGGGATAAGACGAGAATATTCGTCCATACAAAGTTCAGTAAAATTATTGTAATTATTATCTTTTGCCTTTGGCTCATACCATTGAATATCACAGACAACATACTGCCAACCGTAATCTTTAAGATATTTTGCCATATATTCGGCATTTCCCATAAGCTGTTCTTCATTAACTGCTGCACCATAGCAATCCCAACTGTTCCAACCCATAGGAGGTGTTTTGGCTAATCTGTTTTTATTCATAATAATCACCTTAATCTAAAACTACACTTTTTCTTTTACCGTTTTTATTTTTTGGATATTCTCTTATTCTCAAAATATATTCGCAGTTCATAATGTCACATACACCGTTACGTTCAATTTCAATCCACCCGTCATTATATGAACGTATAACACCTGTAACAGTTGAACTTGATGTGCAAGTATAAATCAAACATTCTTTACCGATAAACTTATTAATCATTTCAGTCATATTCACTTTACCCCTTTTTTTACGAAGATGTTTACGGACAATGATGAGATTATCTTGGCGCAGTTGCATAAAAATGATAAAGAATAATGCAACATAAATAAACCATGTAGATTCCATAAACTCACCTCCAAAATAACTAAATATATTTTATCATTTTATATGTCTTTTGTAAATATTACTGTGGGTAAAATAACGGACTGAAATCGCATAATTTATTATAGAAATATTTAAAATAAAGCATAAAAAGATATTGACAAAGATATCTCATTGTGCTAAAATAGTCAAGCATTTGAAATGCGGGTGTAGTTCAATGGTAGAATCCCAGCCTTCCAAGCTGGTCGTGTGGGTTCGATTCCCATCACCCGCTCCAGCGCTGATAGCTCAGTTGGATAGAGCATCTGCCTTCTAAGCAGAGGGTCGGGGGTTCGAATCCCTTTCAGCGTGCCACAGCGCATGAAGTTTATAAAAAAATAATTAGCCTTTGTGCGCTGATTTATATGGTGGGTATAGCTTAGTTGGTTAAAGCGCCAGTTTGTGGCACTGGAGACCATCGGTTCGAATCCGATTATCCACCCCACTAAAATAAAACTCCGCTAATTAAATGGCGGAGTTTTAAGTATAAATCACAAATAAATATTGGGGTGTCGTCAAGCGGTAAGACACAGCACTTTGACTGCTGCATTCGTAGGTTCAAATCCTGCCACCCCAGCCAAAAAATAGCACTTGCAAAAGCAAGTGCTATTTTTATACAATCCGAAGGATTGGCATGTAATCTCGCGTGAGCGAGT